>DAHUZG010000419.1 GCA_027306715.1 Acidimicrobiaceae bacterium | reverse complement strand
GCACCACGAGAGCCTGGCCGCCAGCCCCGGTGCGGGCGTCGACGGTGGCGCAGGGGCGGGTGGCGAGCTCGGCGGCGAGGGCTGCGTTGCGGTACATGGCGGCGAACTCGATCGCCGGGGTCACCACCACCGCCGCCGATGCCTCACCTTCTTCGATCGCCGCCAGGTACTCTGTGACAAAAGGATGGTTGGCGCCGTTCCGCTCGGCGTCCTCGACCGCCTCGCTCAACGGCCAGGCCGTCTCGCCGGTGCGCTCGGAGGCCTCTGGCTCGGGCAGGTACACGCTGATAGGGAGCACCCGGATCGGCAGGGAGGCAATGAGCTGGTGCGGCAGGCACGTGCTCGAGTCGGTGACGATGACGACACCACCGGAGCGCTGCGTGCTTGCCACCGCCGACGACCTTACCGACGGGGGCCGGCTCGCTGTGAGCGCCGGCTCGCTGTGAGCCCCGGCTCGCTGTGAGCGCCGACTCGCTGTGAGCGCCGACCTGCTGTGAGCGCCGGTGGCGTCCTGCCGCGCAGCTTCTCGATGGCCGAGCTCGTCGAGCGGACCGGGGTAGCCGCCCCGACCGTGCGCTTCTACCTCTTCGAGAGCCTGCTTCCCCCGCCGGTCAAGGTCGCTGCCAACCGGTTCCTTTACGACGAGCGCCATGTCGAGGCGGTCCGCCTGATCCGCTTGCTGAGGGAGCGTCGCGGGCTGCCGCTGGAGGCGATCGGGCGGATGCTGCCGGCCCTGCTGCCGGACCTGCTCGGGCGCCCCGACGAGGGGGTCTTCCGTCCCGAGATGTGGCAAGAGCTGCTCGAGGCCCACGGCGCAGGCGCCACCCGCCCGACGGCCGACCGGCTGCTCGATGCCGGCCTGGCGGCGTTCTGCAGGCACGGTCACGCCGACGTCACCGTCGACGACGTCTGCCGCTCGGCCGACGTCGCCAAGGGATCGTTCTATCGGTACTACGGCTCGAAGGAGGAGCTGTTCCTCGCAGCGGCGGCAGCCGTCGGCCGCCAGGTCGCCGAGCAGCTGCGCGAGCACGCCCCGGGGCCGCTCGACGAGGCAGCGGCGACGAGCCTGCTCGAGCACTCGATGGCCCCCTACCTTCCGCTCCTGCTCGATCTCACCTCGTTCGCGGTGCAGCGCAGGCCCGGCCACGGCCGAGCGCTCCGGAGCCTTGTGGCAGAGGTCGCCGTCGCCGTGGCGGAGCTCGTCCCGGTCCTCGACGAGACCGGGGTCGAGGCGCTCCTCGCCCGCTCCGTAGCCGAAGCCGTGCGCTCGGCCACATCGGGCACTGCGCTCGCCGTCGCCGGAGCGGCGCCGGCGGAGAATTCCGTGCGAAGGGCCCCGCGAGCCACAACGCGTTGACTCGGGCGGCCGTCTCTGGAAGGATGACAGCAAGCGAGGTGACGATGTGGTCATCGAGCTTTGCGCGGGGTAGGTCCGGCAGGGAACGGTGGGAGCTCGGATCCGCTCCGGGCCGGGCTCTCCGGTCCCCCCAGCAGCACTTCCGCCGGCGGTGGCGGTGCTTGACAGGAGTTCTTCGACGAGAGTGCCTTCGACGTGAGTGCCTTTGACGAGAGTGCCGGTGACGACTTGACCCGACCACGAGTTGCGGGCGGCCACGACGCCGCCGGGCCGCGCTACCCGATGCTCGAGCGCATCAGCTCGCCGGCGATGCTCAAAGAGCTGAGCCTCGCCGAGTGCGACGAGCTGGCGGCAGAGATCCGTGCCTTCGTCGTCGAGTCGGTGTCGCTGACCGGCGGCCACCTCGGCTCGAACCTCGGCGCCGTCGAGGTGACGATGGCGATGCACCGCGCCTTTGACTCGCCCCGTGACGTGCTGCTGTTCGACACCGGCCACCAGGCCTACGTGCACAAGCTGCTGACCGGGCGGAAGAAGGGCTTCGCCGCGCTCCGGCAGGCTGGCGGGCTGTCCGGGTACCCGAACCGGGCCGAGTCCGAGCACGACTGGATCGAGAACTCCCACGCCTCGACCGCCCTCAGCTACGCCCACGGGCTGGCCGCGGCCTTCCGTGCGACCGGCGAGGAGGACCGCCGTGTCGTCGCCCTCGTCGGCGACGGCGCCCTCACGGGCGGGATGGCGTACGAGGCGCTCAACAATCTCGGCCACGCCGGTGCCCGCGTCGTCATCGTGCTCAACGACAACGGACGCAGCTACGCCCCGACAGTCTCCAAGCTCTCGGAGTCCCTCACCCAGCTACGGCTCAACCCCTCCTACGGGGCGGTCAAGGCGCGCGTGTCGCGGGTCCTCGGCGACATCCCGGTGATGGGTCAGATGGCCGGTCAGTCGCTGCGCAGCCTGACGGCTGCGGTGCGCGAGCTGGTCGAGCCGCACGTCTTCTTCGAGGCGCTCGGGGTGCGCTATGCCGGGCCGCTCGACGGTCACGACGTCGGCGTGCTCGAGCAGGCGCTGCGCCGGGCAGCCGGCTGGCCCGGTCCGATCGTGCTCCACGTCCTCACCCGGAAGGGGAAAGGCTACGGCCCCGCCGAGGAGGACGAGGTGCAGTGCCTGCACGACCTGAAGGCGCCGCCGCCCCTGGCCAAGCCGGGCTCGGCGACCGACACCGGTGCCTTGAGCACGCCCGCGCCCGGAGCCGGCCCCGTGCCGACCCGCCTCTCGAGCTACAGCGAGGCCTTCTCGGCGGCGCTCGTCGCCGAGGCCGAGCGCGACGAGCGGATCGTGGCTGTCACCGCCGCCATGCCCGGGCCCACGGGGCTGCTGCCCTTCCAGGCACGCCACCCTGAGCGCTTCCTCGACGTGGGCATCGCCGAGCAGCATGCGATGACGGCCGCCGCCGGGATGGCGCTCGGCGGACTGCGGCCGGTGGTGGCGATCTACTCGACGTTCCTCTCCCGCTGTTTCGATCAGCAGAACCTCGACGTCGGGCTGCACTCGGCTCCGGTCGTCGTCTGTGCCGACCGCGCCGGCATCACCGGCGACGACGGACCGAGCCACCACGGCATCCTCGACATGGTGCTGGCCCTGGCGATCCCGCAGATGGCAGTGTTCGCGCCGAGCGAGCCGGGCGAGATCCGGGCGATGCTCGCCGCCGCCCTCGAGCTGCCGGGGCCGGCGCTCATCCGCTGGCCGAAGACGCCCGGCGAGCCGCTGGCGGCGTCGCCGGGCGAGGGCCTCGGCTCGCGCCTGCTCGCAGAGGGCGACGGCGACGTCGTCATCGTCGGCATCGGCAAGATGGCCGGCCGCGCCCTGGCGGCCGCCGCGGAGATCGGCATCGGCGGCCTGCGCCCCGCGGTGTACGACCTGCGGGTCGTGCGCCCTGCCGATCCCCGGCTGATCGAGATCGCCGCCGGCGCCCGGCTGCTCGTCACCGTCGAGGACGGCCGCGCCCACGGCGGCGCCGGCGCCTATCTCGCCCAGCTGGTCGACGAGGCGGCCGCCGAGCAGGGTCTGCCCGGTCCGCGCAGCGTCGTGCTCGGCGTGCCGACGCGCTTCTTGCCGCACGCCAAGCCCGACGAGATCCTCCGCCAGCTCGGCCTCGACGCCGACGGCATCGCGACGACGGTGCGTGACGCTGCCATCCGTCTCGGGCTCGCCCCGGCGCCCGGGGTCGCCGCCTGTTGAGCTCGCCGCCGGTCGCCGCCGACCCGCGGGACCGGGTGTCGCCTGCGCTTCCCGGTCTCGACGTCGACGAGGTGATGGCCAAGGCGGCGGGCGAGAACTTCCCTGTCGCCAGCCGGCTGTTGCCACGCCGCGAGCGGGAGTGGCTGCTGGCGGTGTACGGCTTCGCCCGTTTCGTCGACGACCTCGGCGACCTCGCAGCCGGTGACCGGCTCGCCCAGCTCGAGTGGGCCGAAGCCGAGCTCGACCGGGGGCTCGACTGCCGGGCGACCCACCCGGTGTTCGTCCGCGCCGGCGAGATGTCCCGGGCGAGCGGGGCAGGGCGCCAGCCTTTCGCCGACCTCATCGCCGCCAACCGTCAGGACCAGCTCGTCACCCGCTACGCCGGATACGGCGAGCTCGCCGACTACTGCGCCCTCTCGGCCAACCCCGTCGGCCGCCTCGTGCTCGCCGCCTTCGGTCGCCGCAGCCCTCTCCTCGTGGAGTGGTCGGACTCGATCTGTACCGGGCTTCAGCTCGTCGAGCACTGGCAGGATGTCGCCGAGGACTACGCCGCCGGACGGGTCTACCTTCCCCTCGAGGACCTCGAGCGCTTCGGGGTCGCCGAGTCCGAGCTGGCGGGGCGCCCGTCCGCCGGGGGCGGCCCGAGCCCCGCCTTCCGGCGCCTGATGGCCTTCGAGGTGTCCCGTGCCCGGGAGCTGCTCGTCGCCGGACGGCCGCTCGTGCGGGCGCTCGGCGGCGCCCAGCGGGTGGCGGTCGCCGGCTTCCTCGGCGGCGGCCTCGCCCAGCTCGAGGCCATCGAGGCTGCCGGCTACGACGTCGTCGGCCGGCGCGTCAAGGCGTCCAAGGCCGCAGTCGCCCGCGCCGCGCTCGGTGCGTGGCTCGCCGCGGGCGCGTCGCGATCGCGGGGGCTTTGATGAGCGAGGCGTCGAGGGGCGGTCTGTCGAGGGGCGCGCCGGCGCCGAGCGGGTCGGCGAGCGAGCTGGCGCGGGCCTACGACCGCTGCGAGGCGATCACGCGCAGCGAGGCACGCAACTTCGCCTATGGGATCCGCCTCCTGGCGCCCGAGAAGCGCCGGGCGATGTCGGCGCTGTACGCCTTCGCACGACGTGTCGACGACATCGGCGACGGGCCGGCGGCGCCGGCGGAGCGGCTCGAGTCCCTGGCCACCGTGCGCGCCGGGATCGAGGCGGCAGCCCGGGGTGACGCCTTCCCGGGCGACCTCGTGATGCAGGCGCTCGCTGACACGATCGAGCGCTACAAGCTGCCCCTCGACGCCCTCGGCGACCTCGTCACCGGCTGCGAGATGGACTGCAGCGGCCGGCGCTACGAGACCTTCGCCGACCTCGTCGTCTACTGCCGCTGCGTCGCCGGCACGATCGGGCGGCTCTCGCTCGCCATCTTCGGCGGCGATGCGCCCGATGCGCCCCGCCTCGCCGACGAGCTCGGGGTGGCGCTGCAGCTCACGAACATCCTCCGCGACCTCGTCGAGGACCGCGAGATCATGGGGCGCGTCTACCTGCCGGCCGAGGACCTCGAGCGCTTCGGCTGCGCGCCCGACGCCAGCGGCCCGACCGGAGCGCTCGTCGACCTCGTCCACTTCGAGGCGGGGCGTGCTCGGGAGTGCTACGACGAGGGGCTCGGCCTGCTCGACCTGCTCGACCGGCGCAGCCGCTCGTGTGTGGCGGCGATGGCGGGCATCTACCGCCGTCTGCTCGATCGGATCGAGCGCGACCCGCTCGCCGTGCTCGATCATCGTGTCTCGCTGCCCGCCTGGGAGAAGGCCTGGGTGGCCGCGCTCAGCGCGGCGGGGGTCGGCAGATGAGCGGCGCCGGACGGCCGGGCGCCGGGGGGCGGCCCCGCGTCGTCGTCGTCGGCGGTGGCCTCGCCGGCCTCAGCGCCGCCATCGCCTGCCTCGACGGCGGGGCGGCGGTGACGCTGCTCGAGTCGCGTCCCCGCCTCGGCGGAGCCACCTGGTCGTTCACCCGGCACGGGCTGAGCTTCGACAACGGTCAGCACGTCTATCTCCGGTGCTGCACGGCCTACCAGCGCTTCCTCGAGCGGGTCGGGACGGCGCACCTCGCCCCGCTGCAGGACCGGCTCTCGATCCCGGTGCTG
>DAHUZG010000416.1 GCA_027306715.1 Acidimicrobiaceae bacterium | reverse complement strand
TCGCCCATCCCCATGAACACGACGTGGTCGAGCCGGCGGCCGGCCGCAGCCGACGCCCGGGCCGCGAGCACGACCTGCTCGACGATCTCGCCGAGGCTCAGGTGACGGCTGAAGCCGGCATCGCCGGTGGCGCAGAAGCTGCACGCCATCGCGCAGCCTGCCTGCGAGGAGACACAGACCGTCGAGTGGCGCGGGTGGTGCATCAGCACGGTCTCGACGCGGCTGCCGTCGGCGAGCTCGTAGAGCCACTTGCGGGTGGCGCCGGCGTCGGCCGACTGCTCGGCGACCTGCCGAAGCGCCGGCGCCAGCGCAGGGTCGGTGGCGAGCTTGCGGCGAAGCTCCGACGGGAGGTCGGTGAGCTCGGCGGGCTCGGCGAGGCGGCGGTGGATGCCGTCGAAGAGCTGGCGGGCGCGGTAGCGGGGCACGTCTTTGACCAGCCGGCCGAGCAGCGCGGCGAGATCGTCCTCGGCGAGGTCGTAGCGGCTCATCGTGCCAGCCCGGCGCCGGGATCCTCGCCGGCGGGGCTCTCCTCGGCGGGGCTCTCCTCGGCGCGGCTCTCGTAGCGGTGGTCCTCGTGGTGCAGGGTGAAGCCGGCGGCGTCGTAGAGCGCTCGCGCCGGGGCGTTGGCGGCGTCGACGTAGAGCATCACCTCGCCGGCGCCGTCCCGCTCGAGGTGCTCGCATCCCGCGCGCAGGAGTGCCGATCCGAGGTGCTGACCCCGGAAGTCAGGGTCGACGCCGATCACGTAGATCTCGCCGATCGTGGGCGCCGGCGCCCCGGCGCTCGAGGCCAGCCGGGGCACCGCCACCGACGGCGCCGGAGGGTGCACCCGGGTCCAGCAGAACCCGGCGATCCGGCCGCCGAGCTCGCGGACGAGGAAGCCGTCGGGGTCGAACCAGTCCTCGGCCTCGCGCGCGGCGAGCTCCGCCGCCGTCCAGCTGCCTTGGTCGGCAAGTGCTGCGAAGGCGCGGGCGTTGACCCCGAGCCAGGCCCGCTCGTCCGCCCCGACGCGGAACGGCCGTGTTCGGAGCGCCGCCGCCGGCCCGGCGGGCGGCTCGCCTGGCGACCAGTGCGGCGGCCAGCCGGCGCCTGCCGGCCGGCGGACCTGGAGCAGGCACCGCCGCCTGACGAGACCGGCGAGAGCGGCCGCCTCCTGGTCGGCAGGGACGGCATGGCGCGCCCACCAGCTCAGCGTCGAGCCGGCGTCGCGGGCAGCGGCCGCAGCAGAGGAGAGAAGCGAAGCGGTGAGGCCTCGAGCCGACGCACCCGCTCCGGCGACGGCGCGCTGGCCCTCGAGCGCCGACCGACCCGGGCCACCCGGCGCTTCGGCGGGAAGCAGCTGGGCGTAGCCGGCGAGGACGCCGTCGCCGCGACGTGCGAGAAGGGCGCGTGCCGCCTGGGCACTGCCCGCGCCGAGGGCGGCACGGTGCCGCTCGTCGAGCGGCGCGTCGCACTGGTCGCCGGCGACCGAGGCGAGGAACGCCGCGACCTCTGCCCTTGCCGCCGGGTCGAGGTGATCACGCACCTCGACCGTCACGGCCGAGCTCACTGCCTGCAGTTTCACCGACCGGCACGCTACCGGCCCCCCGGCCCCCCGCCGGGCGGTAGCTTCCCCCCGGTGAGCGCGGCCCCGACGAGAGCGTCTCGCCCGCACAGCCCCGGCGGGCGCGCCCGTCTCGTCGTCGAGCGGCTGGCGCCGGAGTATCCCGGGAGCGCCCGCGAGCTCTGCGCCCTGGCGCACGAGAGCCCGTTGCAGCTCCTGGCAGCGACGATCCTCTCGGCGCAGACGACCGACGAGCGCGTCAACGCCGTCACCCCGCAGCTGTTCCGCCGTTACCCGGCCGCGGCCGACCTCGCCGCGGCCGCGCCCGCCGACCTCGAGGAGCTGATCCGCTCGACCGGCTTCTTCCGCGCCAAGGCGGCCTCGTTGATCGGGATGGCGCAGGCGGTCGTGGAGCGCTACGGCGGCGAGGTGCCGCCGCGGATGGAGGACCTCGTCTCGCTGCCCGGTGTCGGGCGCAAGACCGCCAACGTCGTGCTGAGCGTGGCCTTCGACATCCCGGGCTTCCCCGTCGACACCCACGTCGGGCGGCTGTCGCGCCGGCTCGGGCTGACGACCGAGGAGGACCCCGCCAAGGTCGAGCGCGACGTCTGCGGCCTCGTCCCGCGACGCCAGTGGGGAGCGCTCAGCCTGCGGCTGATCCTGCACGGGCGGCGGGTCTGCGCCGCCCGCCGGCAGCGCTGCGAGGAGTGCGTGCTCGCCGACTTCTGCCCTTCGTCGACGGTGCCGTGGCGCTCCCCGCCGGCTCGCGGCGCGATCAGCGCTGTTGGTCGCGCACCAACCGGTCGAGCCGTCGCGAAGCGCCGGTGAGCGCCCGCTCGACGCCGTAGAGCTCGACCGAGGCGTCCTCGTCCTGCTCTCCCGCCGCCCGGTCGGCGAGAGTCGTGACCCGTTTGGTCAGCTCGGCCAGCAGCGAGGAGAGCGACGACAGCTCGGCATTGTCCACGGGCACGGGCCCCATCATTGCCGCGCCGGGCACTTGGCTACGCTGCGGGCGTGACACCAGCAGTCGAGCCCCGTGGCGACGCCGCGCCGCCACAGCGTTCCCGCCGGGTTGCCCCGCGGCCCGTGGTCGCCCTGATGGCGGGCTATCACTCGCCCCAGCTCGAGGCGCGCTTCCGGCTGAACACCAACGAAGCGCCCGAGGCGCCGCCGGAGAGCTTCGTCGAGGCCGCCTCCGCGGCGCTCGGCGCGATCGCCTTCAACCGCTACCCCGACCGCATGGCAGGCGAGCTGCGACGGCGGATCGGTGAGCTGCACGGCGTCGCGGCCGAGGCCGTCTACTGCGCCAACGGCTCGAACGAGGTGCTGCAGTCGCTGCTGCTCGCCTACGGCGGCCCGGGCCGGGCGGCCGCCCTGTTCGAGCCGACGTATGCCCTCCACCGCCACATCGCCGAAGTGACCGGGACCGCCGTCGTGAGCGCCGACCGGGGGACCGATCTCCTCGTCGCCGACTCCGCCGTCGACGAGGTCCTCGCCACCGGACGCGCGCGCCACGGCGAACCCAACCCGTCGATCGTCTTCCTCTGCTCGCCGAACAACCCGACCGGCCGGCTCGAGCCGCGCCGGACGCTCGAGCGGCTGCTCGCCGAGGCGCCGGGCCTCGTCGTCGTCGACGAGGCCTATGGCCAGTTCGCCCCCCGGTCGGCGATCGAGCTGCTCCGCGAGCACCCGAACCTCGTCGTCGTGCGGACGTTCTCGAAGACCTGGTCGCTCGCCGGGCTGCGGCTCGGTTACGCGGTCGCCGACCCCGGCGTGCTC
>DAHUZG010000415.1 GCA_027306715.1 Acidimicrobiaceae bacterium | reverse complement strand
TGCCGCTCGGGCTGCTCGGGCCCTAGACCGACGACACAGAGCACCTCCTCGTCGGCCTCGTCTTACTCAACGCGTCCGAGCAGGTCCGAAAGGTGGCGCTCGGTCCTACTCGGCGGCGCCGTTGTGTTGCCGATCGCCCCGCCCTTGACCGTGAGGGCGACGAGGCCTCCAGGTCAGTGTGAACGAGGTCGATGCATCCGTCGGCGGCGAGGGCACGAACAGAATTCGAGTGCCACCTGGTCTGTGACCGCCAAGCGGGCGGCGAACAGGCATCGTCCACCGGCCCAGCTGTGCACCTTCGCGCGCCAGACGAGCTGGCCGTGCTTCGAGCCGCACCGCGAGCCCTTCAAGTCCCCCATCGCCACGGTGACGATCGCCACGATCCACCAGCCCCCCCGGGGCTTCAGTGGTGCCGCTCACCTGGACAGCGCTCGGGTCGGCCACTTGTGATCTGCCGCGGTGAGACAGCCCCGTCGTACTGTCGGTCCGATGGAACCGCGGCCGTGGCGGGTGATCGACGCCGACCTGTTGCGCTTCACGACGACCGACCTGCATGAGCTCCACGTTGCCCTGATGCACGCCTTCGAGGCCGCCGCGGTGCTGGCGCCGGCGCTCAACCTCGACCAGGTACGGGCCGCGTTGCGAAGCGTCGGATGGGTCGAGCCCACCGACGAGGACGTGCTGCAGCGGGCGCTCGGCGCGCTCTGCGGCTGGGGTCTGCTCGAGGCGACCCAGGACCACTCTGCCCGCTACGCCACGCCCGAGGAGTTCGAGCGGAAGAACCTGCAGTGGTCGCTCACGCCCCGCGGCGAGGCGGCGATCACCGGCTTGCTGGCCGCCCTCGAAGCCCTGCGCCACGCCGTCGGCCTGCAGAGCGCCGTCCTCGACGCGATCGGCGACGACCTCGCCGAGCTCGCGGCGCTCGGCGCCCAGCTGTCGGCCCCGGCTCTCGATGCCCGCATCCACATCGCGCTAGCGCAGGTGGAGCGCCACCTGGAGGCGCTCGTGGCGAGCGTTCGCCAGTTCAACGGGCACCTGCAGCGGCTGCTGCGCGAGGACGGCACCGACGACGAGGTGTTCAGCGAGGTGAAGCGGCGCACCGTCGGCTACCTCGAGGAGTACGTGCAAGGCGTCGAGCGCCCGCAGCGCCGCCTGGTGACGGCAATCGGGCGCGTCGAGTCGCTCGGCATCACGACGGTGTTCGACCGTGCCCTCTCCGGCGCCAACCTGGCCCCCGTGGCGGGCGGCGACCCGGCGCCGGGCTGGCTCGCCGAGCGCGAGCGGCGCTGGCAGGGCCTGCGGGCGTGGTTCCACCCCGCCGACGGTGCCGAGCCGCTCGTCGCCGGCCTGCTCGGGATCGCCCGCACGGCCATCATCGAGCTGCTGCGGGTGCTCGAGCGCCGATGGGACAGCCGCCGCCGCTCCGCCTCCGTCGCCCAGGACTTCCGCGCTCTCGCCCGGCTCTTCGCCGCCGCGCCCGGTGCCGAGGAGGCACACCGGCTGTTCGCAGCCGCGTTCGGCCTCTGGTCCGCCCGCCACGCCCATCTCGCCACCGCCGAGGGCGAGGCGCGCGCCCCGACCACGCCCTGGACGAACGGCGCGGTCGCCGACGTCGCTCCGGCGTTGCGAAGCGCCGGCTCGCTCGCCCAACGCGGACGGATCGGCGCCGTCGGCGATCCAGCACTCGTGCGGGCGGCGCGCCAACGGGACCAGGCCGCTGCGCTCGCCGAGCACGACGCCGTGCGCGCCGCGCTCGTCACCGGCGGAGCCGTGCGACTCTCGTCGTTCGGCCACCTCGACCCGGCGCGCTTCTCCGAGCTGTTGGCGCTGCTCGCCTCCGGGCTCGAGGCGCCGCTCGCCGCCGACGGCTCGCGCCGAGCCATGTCGCTCGACGGACGGGTGGAGGTGGTGCTCGCCGACCCCGGCGACGGGCGCCGTGCCCGTCTCAGCACCGACGTCGGCGTGCTCACCGGCCCGGACCTGCTCGTCTCGGTCGGCCTGCTCGACGTGCGGGGCGAGGTACCGGCCTCTCGGGCGCCCGCGAGCGCAGCGGCCGGCGTGGCGGAGGAGTCCTCCGGTGCCTGAGGGCACGCTCGCCGAGCACCTTGCGGCCGAGCGGGCAACGGCGGCGCGCATTCTGCTCGCCCGCCCGCTGCTCGACGGCGAGGAGGACCCCGAGGGCTTCTGCCTCGTCGTGCGCCACGCCGCCTGGCTGTGCGACTACTTCGAGACGGCCTGCGGGTGGGTGCTTGTCGTCGATCCCGCCGCCGGCTTCGCCCGGCTCGCCAAGCACGGCACCGAGCTCGACGTCACCCGGCCGCTTCGCCGGACCCGCGGCGAGGCGGCGCCCTTCGACCAGCGCCGCTACCAGCTCTTGTGCCTGGTCTGCGCCGAGCTCGTGCGCCAACCGGTGACGACCGTCGGGCTGCTCGCCTCGGCCATCGCCGGCGAGGCCGGGCTCGACACCGGCCGCTACGGCGAGCGGGCGGCTTTCGTTGACGCGCTACGGGCGCTTCGCGACTGGGGAGCGTTGCGTACGAGCGGCGGCGAGGTCGACGCCTTCCTCGAGAGCGAGCGCGCCAACGCCTTCCTCACCGCCGACACCGCCCGCCTGCACCGCCTGCTCGTCGCGCCGACCGCTCCGTCGTCGCTTCCCCCCGAGCTCGGCACAGCCGACGCGACCGAGCGGCTCCTCGCCGAGCCCCGCTACGCGGGCGCAGACCTCGATCCGAGCGAGGTGAGCGACGACGTGCGGAACCGCTGGGCGCGCCACCGCCTCGGCAGGCGCCTGCTCGACGACCCCGCGCTCTACCTCGACGAGCTGGCACCGGCAGAGCGTGCCTACGCCACCAGCCCGAGCGGCCGGCGCTGGTTGCGCGAGCGGGCGGCAGAGGCCGGCTTGGAGCTCGAGGAGCGAGAAGAGGGCATCGTCGCCGTCGACCCCGATGCTCTCGCCACCGACCTGCGCTTCCCCGCTCCGGCCGGCAACGCCTACCAGCTGGCCCTGTTGCTCGCCGACCGCCTTGTCACGACCGGGCCCGATGGCGAGCGTCGGCTCGGCCGGCTGAGTTCGACCGAGCTCGCCGCCGAGGTCGCAGCCGTGCTCGACCGCTTCCCCTCCTGGGCGCGCGGCCAGCGGGAGGAGGGCGGCCCGGAGCGGCTGGCTCGAGAGGCGGTCGAGCTGCTCGTCGCCTTCAAGCTCGCCCGGCGCGAGGCCGACGGCACGATCGCCGCCCGACCGGCGATCGCCCGCTACCGGGTCGCCGAGCCCGTGCTGCGGGAGAAGGGCGGCGCCGGCGTGCAGCGCGATGCGCAGGCGAGCCTGTTCGAGGACGGCCTGTTCGATGGTGGTGGGTTCGAGGCGAGCCGGTCCGCGGACGGGCCGTCCGCGGACGCCTTGTCGGGGGCGGGCCCGTTCGAAGGAAATGGGGAAACACGATGAGCGAACCGCACGGTGTCGTCCTCTCCGGGGGCCCGTGGCCCGACGTCGCGGCCTCCGAGGCGGGAGCCGGTCGCTGGCGCCCGGCACGTGCGGGCCTCATCGGGTTGTGGCGCTACTGGGACGAGACCTTCGCCTTCCACCGCGGGCGCCTGCTGTTGCGCGGCCCGAACGGGTCGGGCAAGTCGATGGCGCTCGAGCTGCTGCTGCCGTTCCTGCTCGACGGCGACGCCTCTCCCGCCAAGCTCACTTCGGCGGCCAAGCCGCGCGGGCGGCTCTTCGACCGCGTCATGGCCGGCAGCACCGAGGCGTCGCGCGTCGGCTTCGCCTGGGTCGAGTTCCGCCGTGGCGACGAGGTGTTCACCGCCGGCGCCCGCATCCGC
Source organism: Acidimicrobiaceae bacterium (assembly GCA_027306715.1). Classification (GTDB taxonomy): domain Bacteria; phylum Actinomycetota; class Acidimicrobiia; order Acidimicrobiales; family Bog-793; genus DAHUZG01. Next base: position 7,513 of record DAHUZG010000415.1, on the reverse strand, counting down.
GCCTCGCACGCCACGGCCCGCGCCGAGGTCGACCTGTTCACCACGACCCGTGCCGTCGGGAGTGAGCTGCACCTGCTCGACGAGGCGCGCCGGCCGCTCAGCCGCAAGGACCTCGCCGAGGCGATCGGCGACAGCGGCCGTGTCCACGACTCGGCCGCCGAGCACCGCGCCGCTGTGCGCGCCGCGCTCTTCCCGGGCTTCTCGGCCAGCCGCTTCGACTCGGTGGTGGGCGCGCTGCTCTCGTTGCGCCGGGAGAAGCTCTCCCAGAACCTCGACCTCGACAAGCTGTCGGAGGTCCTCTCAGAAGCCCTGCCGCCGCTCGACGACCACGACATCGCGGCCGTGGCCGAGGGCTTCGAGCGCCTCGACCGGCGCAGGGCCGAGCTCGACACCCTCGAGCGCGACCTCGCGGAGGTGAAGACGCTGGCGCGCCTGCAGCGCGACTACGCCCGCGCCGTACTCGCCGCGTCGGCCGGCGAGGTGCGCAGCGCCGAGACGCGCCGCGACGACGTCACCCGCCGTGAGCGCGAGGCGCGCGAGTCCTTCGAGGCCGCCGAGGTGCGCTCCAGGGCCCTGTCGGCCGAGCGCGACGCGCTCGGTTCCCGCTCGGCCGAGATCGTCACCTCCCTCGGGGCGTTGAAGGACGGCGCCGCCTACCGGGAGGGCGCGGCGCTGTCGGACCTGAAGTCCCAGGCGCGACGCCTGCGGGCACTCGCCGTCAAGGCCGCCGAGCGCGCCGCCGGCCGGCGCTCCGATCTCGAGCGTGCGGCCGTCGAGCTCGAGCAGGCAAACGCCACGCGACACCGCGCCGAGTCCAACGCCGAGGCGGCGCTGCGCGACCTGCGCGCCTCGGCCGGGGCGGCCGGGGCCGAGGTTGTGCTCGCCGAGGCCGAGCAGATCGAGGCCGGAGAGGACGCCGAGCGGCTGCTGCGGGCCTTCGTCGGCGCGCAGCGCGCCCACATCGCCGAGGTGCGCGCCGCGCTCGACGCCCACGACCGGGCGGTGCAGCGCCGCGAGGTCCTCGACGCGCAGGTGGCCGAGGGCGAGCAGGCCGTCGAGCGGCGGGAGGCGGAAGCGGACAGGGCGGCTGCGCATCGGGCCGACGCCGCGGCCGCGTACGCGACGTCGGTGCGCGACTGGGCGGCGTCATGCGAGCAGCTCGGCTCGCAGCGCCTGCTCGCGGCCCTGCCGCATCCGGCCGAGGACCCGGTGGCGGTCGCCGAGGCGCTCCGCGGCGTGGTCGCCGAGGCGCGAGCCGAGGAGGCCGTGGCGCGGCGCCGGCTCCTCGACGAACGGCAGCGCCTCGAGAACGAGCGGAGCGTGCTGGCCGAGGAGCGCGCCGGCTGGGAGCGCGGCGAGCTACGCGATCCCGAGGCCCCGCCCTGGCGCTCGCCACGCCAGGGCCGGCAGGGAGCCGCGCTGTGGCGCCTCGTCGACGTCGCCGCCGGTGTCGAGGCAGCGCACGTCGACGGCATCGAGGCCGCGCTCGTGGCGTCCGGCCTGCTCGACGCCTGGGTCGAGCCCGGCGGGGGCATCGAGCTCGAGGACGGGCGCGCCGATGTCGTGCTCACCAGCCGCCCGATCGAGCCCTCCGCGACGGCCGGCTCGCCCGGGGGGCACGAGCAGGCGGCACTCGACTCGCTGCTCGTCCCCGCGCCCGAGGCGGCCGAGCGCCACGGCGTGCCGCTCGAGGTCGTCGCCGGCGTGCTCGCGTCGGTCGCCGTCGTCCTCGCTGGCGCGGGCGGGGCGGGCGCCGAGGTGGCGCTCGCCCTCGACGGCACCTACCGGCTCGGCAGCGCCGTCGGCGCCGGGGCGCTGCGCCGGGCGAGCCTGCTCGGCGCGCTCGCCCGCGAGCGCCACCGCCTGGCGCGCCTCGCCGAGCTCGACGCCGCGATCGAGGAGATCGACGCCGCGATCTCCGCCCTCGAGGGAGAGGTCGCCGGCCTCGATCGTCGGCGTGTTGCGCTCGAGGCGGAGATCGCCGCGCTCCCGAGCGGGGACGAGCTCGCCGAGGCCGAGCGCGCGCAGGTGCAGGCTTCCGGCCGGCTGGTCGAGGCGCGCGAGGCGCTCGAGCGCCTGCGCGACGCCCGCCGGGCGGTCGAGGAGGTGTTGCGCCAGGCGCTGCGCGAGCTGACCGCGCTCGCCGCCCGCCACGGGATGCCCACCACGCGCGAGGCCCTCGCCGAGCTCGAACGAGCCCTGCAGCGCCTCGGCGACGCGGCCGGGACGTGGGAACGCCGCCGCAGCGAGCTTGCCCGCGTCAGGCGGGAGGAATCGGCTGCGGCCGCGCGGGCGGAGCGCGCCGAAGCGGCTGCTCGCGGGGCGGAGGAGGAGCTGGCGGGATCCGAGCGCGAGGCCGCCGAGGCCGAGGGCCGCGCCGCCACCCTCGAGTCCTCGATCGGGGAGGAGTTCGCCGAGGTGCTGCGTCGCATCGCCGCTCTCGAGGAGGAGCAGAAGTCCGCCGGACGGCACGATCGCGAGCTCACCTCCGAGGCGGAGGGCCTGGCGCGCCGGCTGGGTGAGCTCGGGGCCGGACTCGCCGCGGCGAGCGCCGAGCGCGAGGTCGCCGAGGAGAAGCGGGAGTCAAGCCAGCGCCGCCTCGTCGCCTGCCTCGACGCCCTCGGCCCCGACGCCGCGCTCGAGCTGCCCGGCGGGCTCGACACCGCCACCGGGGTCCTCGCCGCGGCCCGGGCCATCGCGGCGGCGACCGACCAGGTGGCGAGTGACCAGCCGGCGCTCAGCCGCCTGAACGGCCGGGTCGCCGAGAAGGTGCACGCCGCCCAGGCGGCGCTCGCCGCACGAGTGGACTTCGACCGGGTGCTGTCCGAGGGGGACTGGTGGGTCCTGCGGGCGACCGCGAACGGCCTTCGCCGAAGCGTGGGGGAGCTCCACTCGGCGCTCGAGCGCGAGCTGGAGGCCGGGCGCGAGGAGCTGGCCGAGGAGGAGGAACGCCTCTTCGAGCAGACCCTCGCCGGCAGCGTGCGGCGTGCCCTCGCCGATCGCATCCGGCAGGCGAACGCCCTCACCGATGCGATCAACACCCAGCTGGCGGCGATCCGCAGCGCTGCCGGCGGCGTGCAGGTGCGGCTGCGCTGGGAGGTCGACCCCGAGCAGCCCGAGGCCGTGCGTGCCGCACGCTCGCTCCTGTTGCGCGACCCGGCGGACCTGAGCGACGCCGAGCGGGACTCGCTGCAGGACTTCGTGCGCGCCCGGGTCGACCAGGCCCGTGCCGAGCTCGAGGCGAACGCGCCCTGGGAGGCGCGACTTCGCGAGACGCTCGACTACCGCGGCTGGCACCGCTTCGCCTTGCTCCTGGCGCACCGCGACTGGGAGGGCTTCGTCCCGGCCACGCCACGGCGCCTGCAGAAGCTCTCCACGGGCGAGCGCTCGATCGCGCTGCACCTGCCGATGATCGCCTCGGTCGCCGCCCACTACGAGAGCGACGAGGGCGCACCGGCCGGCTGCCCGCGGCTCATCCTGCTCGACGAGCTCTTCGCCGGCGTGGACACCGCCAACCGGTCCCAGCTCTTCGGCACCTTCAGCGCCTGGGACCTCGACGCGGTGTTCACGAGCGACCACGAGTGGTGTCAGTACGAGTCCCTCGACGGGATCGCCATCCACCACCTCCACCCGCCGGCGGGCGACGAGCCGGTCACCTCGACCCGTTTCACCTGGGACGGGCGCCGGCGGCGGATCGACCCGCCCGCCGCCTGAGGGCGACCGGGAAGCGACGGCAGTGCCGGATCCGCCTGCCGGGATCGTCACGGCGGCCGAGCGGCTCGGGCGGCCCGAGCTGTCATCCCTCGTCGACGAGCTCGCCCGCCGGTACGGTGCAGGAGATCCTGCAGCAAGCGTGTCGCTTCGCAACCTGACCGGCGCGGCGCGCCAGGCTCTCGCCGACCTGCTCGCCAGCGACCGCGTCCCCGGCGCGGCGGCGCGTCTTCCCGTCGCCCGTCTCGCAGCGGCGCTCGGGCTCGCCTCGCCCGAGGACCTGCGGGCCGTGGTCCAGCTGCTGCGCGGCCCTTTGCCGGACCGGCGCAGTGGGCGTGCCGCCGAGCTGGCGGCCCGCGACGAGCTCTGGGAGTGGTTCGCCCGGGAGGTGGCAGGCCTGCGCCTCGGGACCGGTCCCGGCTCGTTCGGGACCTGGGTCGCCTCCCAGCGCGGCGCTGGCGCGCGCGGCGGCGTGGCGGCGCACCGGGCCCGGCTCGAGTCGGCGCTGGCCGTCCTGGCACGGCTCCCGGCCGACGGGGTCCCGCTGGCCGTGCTGGCGAGCGACGCCGCCGGCGACCCGCACGCCCTCGACCACGGCCGGGCGCTCGCCGCGCTCGTCCTCGACGGCGCCTCGAGCGCCCTCGGCCTCGAGCGCCCGGCCGACGCCGAAGCGGCGCGGGCGCTGTGGGAGCACCTCGGCGTGGCACCCGACCCGTACTCCTCGACGGTCCTCGCGCTCGGGCTGCGCCCGCGCTGCGCCGGGCCGCTGGCCGCCTGGCTCGGCGCGGCGGCCGACGCCGGTGAGCCGGCCGTGCTGACGCTCAGCCACCTGCGTCGCTGGCCGCTCCCGCCCCTTCAGCCGGGCGAAGCGCTGTTCGTCGTCGAGAACCCCTCGCTGCTCGCCCATGTGGCAGGGCTTCCCGGCGGGTGGGCCGGGCCGGCGCTCGTGTGCAGCTCGGGACGCCCGACCGTCGCCGTGGTCACGCTGCTGCGCCAGCTCGTGGCCGACGGCGCGACGCTGCACCAGCACGCCGACCTCGACCCGAGCGGCCTGTCGATCACCGCTTGGCTGGCCGAGCGCGCCGGCACGGTGCCGTGGCGGATGGGCGAGGCGGACTACCGGTCCGCGCTGTCACGCCTCGGCTCGGGCGCGGGCGCGCTCGCCGGCACGGTGCCGCCGACGCCGTGGGACGTCGGTCTCGGCGAGGCGATGCGCGCCGAGCGACGCGTCGTCTACGAGGAGCAGCTGCGTTCCCAGCTCGTCGAGGCGATGCAGGCGAGGTGACACGCGCCGGTCGGCTCGGACGCGACGACGGATCTCCTCGTCAACCGGACCCCGAGCAGGTCGAGTTCGACGACCTGCAAGAAGTCACGTCCATCCGATCTTGCCCGGATCTGGTCGCGGCTGCCCGGGGGCTTGCATGGATGAGGCGGATGCCGAGCACCGCGCAGGCCCGGGCGAGCGGCGAGGCGACAAAGGCCGAGCCGCGATCGACAAGGATCGCCTTCGGCACGCCGCGTGAGCACAGGCCATGGCGAAGGGCCGACTCGAGGCGAACGCTGTCCTCGCTGTGGCACCAGCGATAGCCGGCGAGCAGGCGGCTGTGGTCGTCGACGAAGGCCAGCAGGTAGGCCTTCTTCTTCCCGACCGCCGGGCCGTGCAGGGCGTCGCCGGTCCAGAGCTCGTTCGGGGCGCTCGCCTCGAAGCGGCCGTGGACCTTGCGAGCTGCGGGCGTGCCCGGCCCGGACAGGCCGAGGCGAGCGAAGTGGCGCTGGGTGGAACGCACGTTCAGCCGTCCGTGGCCGCCGAGACCCTCGATCACGGCGACCACCTGCACAGCGCTTCGCTCGGGTGCCTCGCGTTTCAGTTGCTCTGCGAGGGCCAGCAGCTCGGGCGAGATGCGTGGCGGGACGACCCGCGGAGCATCGACGAGCGCCTCGAAGCCGCCGCGGCGCCAGGCACGGATCCAGTCGTCAAGCGTCGAGCGCCCGAATCGGTAGGCGCGCCCGTCTGGGCCGACGTGCTCTCGCAGAGCAAGGGCGCGCACGAGCGCACCGCGCTCGGCGTGGCTGAGCGAGGGGTCGGCCGCCTCGCGGATCACCGAGTAGCGAAAGAGCGCCCGGTCACGTCTGCGGCTCTCATTGTGCATGTTTCCCCCCGCTCGAAGCGTCGGGAACAGCTTGGCGAGCTCAGCTCGGTCGTGGAAGATGCCAGATGGCGTTGCTCAAAAGCAACCCGTTCGAAAGCTGCGAGGCGACGCTCCAGGCCGGGCGCGGACCGTGGCGTTGCACGGCCGCACGCACGGCGACGCCGATGGCGGCGATCGCATCGCGAACGGGGCTTCCGGCCGGCTCGATCGCTGCAAGCTCGGGATCGTGCGCGTGAGCAAGTGCGGTGAAGTGGATCCGCACCTGCTCGGCGAGTGCGGCGAAGGACCGCAGCCAGTTGCGCACGGTGAAGCGACTCCGTTCGACGATGCCGGCGATGAGGCGATAGCCGGGCCCGGTCAGCTCAATGGGCGGCGTGAAGAGCTGGGGCTAACCGGCCACTGCGACGAGATCCCCGGCGGGGATCTCGTCGTGCTCTGCCTCGACGTGCCCGGCTCCCGAGCTGCTGCGGCACCGATCAGCTCGATCTTGGAGCCGAAGTGACGAAGGATCGACAGCACCGTCGTCCCCGCCGAGGGCGCGACTTCGTCCAAGGAGAGCTCGGCTGGGGTCGTCGAAGGCCGTGAACAGCAGCCACGAGAGTGCATGCCCCTTGCGGGGCCGCGACGATGACGTGATGCTGGTGGACGTGTGCGCCGAGGCGACAGATCGAGGACGAAGGCGCGCCGGCGGCGGCGTCAGCGAAGAGTGGAAAGGCAGTCCGTTGTCGATCTCGGCGCGGCTGCTGGGACCGTTCGCACTCTCGGTTGGAGCGCGCGAGGTAGAGCGATGGCCTCGGCCGCCGGCTCGGCGGCTCGTGCAGCTTCTGTTGGTCGCCGACGGCCACCAGGTCACCAGAACCGAGGCGGCGCGGGCGGTGCTGCCCGACGCTCCCCCCGAGCGATGCCAGCGGGCGGTGAGCAAGGCCCTCAGCCAGGCTCGCGAGGTGCTCGGGGCCGAGGCGATCCTCGCCGAGGGCCGGCACCTGCGCCTGGGCGTCGAGGTGCATACCGACCTCGACGATGTTTGTGGCGCGATGCGCGCCGCTCTAGGGATGGAGCCCGGACGGGCTAGACAGCTGTTGCTGGAGGCCCAGCTTGGGCGGGTGGCGCCGCTGCTCCCCGGCGAGCCGGACGCCGAATGGGTGGCTCTTCCCCGACAGCAGCTTCACGAGCTGGTGCGCTCCGGGCTGTTGACCTTGGCGGAGGAGATCGAGTCGGCGACCGGATCGGCCGAGGGATGGGAGGCGGCCTTCGAAGCGGACCGCAGCGACGAAAAGGTGGCAGTCGCGCTGATCGGTTCGCTTCGTCGGGCCGGGGCCGACGCCCGTGCCATCCAGGTCTATCGGGCCTGCCGGGCGGAGCTGGCCCGGCAGGCCGGCGCTACCCCGTCGGGCGCGCTTCAAGCCGCAGTTCGGGACCTCTTCCCGCTCGGCCCCGAGCCAGCGAGCACAGGAGGCGGCCTGCTGGGGCGAGACGGCGAGACCAAGGCGTTGCTCGGCCGGCTGCGTGGCGCCGAGGACCACACCGGAACGGCCGTGCTGGTGTCGGGACCAGCTGGGATCGGCAAGACGGCAGTGCTGGAGGCGGTGAATGCGATCCTCCGCCGGCAGGGCTGGCGGGTGGGATCGGCGTCGGCCGGCGCGGGAGATGAG
>DAHUZG010000173.1 GCA_027306715.1 Acidimicrobiaceae bacterium | reverse complement strand
CGTTCTCGCCACCCACTTCGGGCTCGCCGCCGTCGAGGCCGTCCACGACAAAGAGCGTGGCACGATGGTCGCCCTCAGGGGATCCGAGATCGTCACGGTCCCCCTCGTCGAAGCCACCCGGGAGCTGAAGGTCGTGGACCCCGAGCTCAGGACCAGGTCGCGCGTCTTCCTCGACTGAGCATCGCCCCAGCGGCGCGCCGCCGGCTCGGCGCTGCAGCCTCGGCGCCCGCTCGCCACGCCTGATCAGGCACCGCGTCGCTCAACTGTGCCAGCGCTCCGAGTCGTTACGTCTTGTCAGGCGGGGCGCGACCGTGCCGGCGGCCGCCTGGAAGACCGGAGGAGAGGTCGCCAACGTGAGAGTCGTCATCGAAGGAGCAACCCGGCTCGACGGCAGCTACGGGCAGGTCAACGTCTATCTTGCGGCTGCTCTCGCCCGTGCAGGCCTCGAGGTCACCCTGAGCCCCTGGGACCAGGACGTGAAGTCGTGCCGGGCGCAGTTGCGCAGGGAGTCGGTCGCCGTCCCCCCCTCGCTTGCCATCTCGTCGGACGAGCGCCTCGCGCCCGAGGTCCGCGTCCGGATGATCTGGCCGCCTGTCTGGACGCGGCCTGCGGACGGCTCGCACCTCGTCGTCGCCCAGCCGTGGGAGTTCGGCTCGGTTCCCGTCCAGTGGCTGGCGGGCATCGCCGCGGCCGACGCGGTGCTCGTTCCGACCAGCTACGTGAAGAAGGGCTACGTCCAGAGCGGCGTCGGCCCCGGCAAGGTGTGGGTCGTCCCGATCGGCACCGATCTCGACCGGCCGCCGCTCGCCTCGCGGCGAGCCGCCCGGTGCGACGGTGACCCGCTCCAGCTCCTCTTCGTCGGCGGCGGCATCTACCGCAAGGGCGTCGACCTGCTCGTCGCCGCGCTCGACGCGCTCGACGACGCCACCTTGGCGCGACTACGCCTGACGATCAAAGAGACCGGCTCGTCGTCGTACTATCAGGGGCAGTCGCTCGTCGAGACCTCACTTGCCGCAGCCTCGCGCGTCGCCGCCCGCACCTCGGTGCGCACCGAGCACCTCGCACGGCCCGAGCTGGCTGCTCTTTTCGACTCGGCCCACGTGCTCGTCCACCCCTACCGCAGCGAGGGATTCGCGCTGCCGGTGCTCGAGGCGATGGCGAGCGGGCTGCCCGTGCTTGTCACCAAGGGGGGCGCCACCGACGATTTCTGCGGACCCGGTGAGGCGATCCACATCGACGCCGAGCTGGCGCTGGGCGAGTCACCCTTTGTCGGCGACCTGCTCACCGTCGACCGTCCGTACCACCTCACCCCGGACAAGGATCAGCTCTCGGAGCGAATTGCCGCGCTCGCCAGCGGTGAGCTCGACCCGTGGCTCTGCGTCGAGGCGGCCTACGCCCGGTCCCGCCAGCTGAGCTGGGATGCCGTCGCCTGCCGCACGATCGCCTCGCTCGAGGCGATCGTCGCCGGCCGGCCGCCGAGCGACGCCTTCTCAGACGCCCGCGACGCCGTGCGGCACCTCGTCGAGGAGCCGGCCGGAGCAGCGTGGACGCGGGCCGCTGGCAGCCTCCTCGCGCTCGGCGACCTCCACGGGGCGCGACGGGCCGCCGATCTCGCCGCGGCGCGCGGCTCGAGCAGCCCGGAGCTGACCACGATGTCCCGCCGGCTCGCGGCGGCAGCGACCTCATCGCCCGACACCTGGTCGGCGGCACCGTGGCGGCTCGACCTCGCCGCGGCGCTGCGGGAGCGGGCCGACGTGCCTGCGGTCGTCCACCAGCATGAAGGCGACGCGGCGGCGGTGACGGCGATCGCCGCAGCCATCGCCCCCTACTTCTCGACCTGCCGCCGCGTCCTTGATCTCGGCTGCGGGCTCGGCGCCATGCTCAGGCGGCTCCGCTCCGAGGGCAAGCAGGTAGTCGGCCTCGAGGGTGACCCGCGGCTTGTCGCCGCGCTTCGCGACGAGGCCTTCGAGGTCGTGCAGGGCTGGATTCCCGCCGATCTCGAGCTGCTCGAGGACGAGCGCTTCGACGGCGTCTTCATGGGCCACATCGTCGAGCATCTCACGACAGAGCAGACGCTCGAGGTCCTCGGATGGGTAGCCGAGCACCTCGAGGACGACGGCACGCTGGTCATCCAGACGCCGGACTTCAGCCAGCCGTTCGTCTCGGCGACGAACTTCTGGCTCGACCCCACCCACGTCCGGCCCTACCCCCTTCCGCTGCTCTCGGCGCTGCTCGAGAGCGCCGGATTCGCCCCCCTCGCCGGCGCCTGCCGCCCACTTGGCCCGGCGGCGCCGCTCGACGTCCTGGCGGTAGGTCGCATCAGGCGTGCGCCCGCTACACCTGCCACGCCGGCCGCGTCGCGCCGGGGTCCCTGCGTCGTGCATGTCGGGCTGTTCGGCTCAACAAGCGGGGTCGGCCACGCCTCGCGCACGCTGCTCGACCCGGCACGCCTCGCCGAGGTCGGGATCGACCTCCTCCGCCTCGACGTCGAGCTCTCGCCGGACGCACCACTCGACGGCGCGACGCTGCCCTTCGCCGACGCCCTGGCTGTACGCGCCGACGTGGCCGTGATCGATGTGCCGATCGGATGGCTTCCCGAGGTGCTGCCGCGGGTGCGGGCCCGCCGGCGCGTCGTGCGGCTCGCCTACGAAGCCTCACCCCTGCCGCGCTACCTCGCCGAGGCGCTCGCAGCAGTCGACGAGATCTGGCCGATGTCGCGCTACGTCGAAGAGGCAGTGCGCGAGAGCGGGCTCGAGGTGCCGATGCTGCTCGTGACGCCTCGTCTCGCCCCCACTCCTGCCGCCGAGGCCGGCTTTGCCGGCCGCGGCCGTGGAACGCGACCAACGGTGCTGAGCTCGGTCTTCAGCCTCGAGCCACGCAAGAATCCCGAGGCGCTCCTCGGCGCCGTGCTGGCTGTGCTCGAGAAAGGCCACGACCTGGAGCTGGTCGTGAAGACCTCGGGAATCGACGAGGACGGCTTCTGGGCGTGGGCAGGGGCGGTCCTCGGCGACGGCGCCAGCGCCGTCCGCCGGTCGTGCCAGCTCGTCACGTCCCACCTCTCCGACGAGGAGGTGCGCGATCTCGTCGCCTGCTCCGACGCCTTCGTGCTCCCGACCCGCGGCGAGGGCTTCGGCCTGCCGTTCCTAGAGGCGATGTCGGTCGGTGTGCCGTCGGTATGTCCCGACGTAGGCGGCCATCGCGACTTCTGCGACGAGGAGACCTCGTTCCTCGTCCCGACGACCAGCGTGCCCTGCGCCGCCAGCTGGGGAATCCCGCTGTTCCGCGAGAGCCGCTGGCGGGAGGTCGAGCGGGATGCCCTCATCAGCGCCATCGAGCGGGTGATCACCGAGCCAGAGGTCGTCGTCAAGAAGGCGGCTGCCTCGCTCGAACGCGCCCGCGACCTCGCCGAGGCGGCAGGCGACGGCGTCGCCGAGCGCCGGCTCGCTGAGCTCGCCGCTGACACCTCGCCGGCCAGGTGCTGAGCCGGCCGGCGAGCGGGTTGCGGGGCTGGCCTGTGGCTGAGGCTCAGACCGCCCCCGAAGGGATCGTCCCGAGCCGGCCCGCCCGGTAGTCCTCGAAGGCCTGGCGCAGCTCGGCCTCGGTGTTCATGACGAACGGGCCGTAGTGAGCGACCGGCTCGCCGATCGGGACGCCGCCGAGCAGCAGCAGCTCCATCGACGCCGAGGAGCTGGGCTGCCGGCCGGCCGCCGACACCACGAGGTGGTCGCCCGCTCCGAGCACCGCCAGCTGGCCGGCATCGATCGGGAGCTGGCTCGACCCGAGGGTGCCGCTCCCGGCGAGCACGTAGACAAGGGCATTCTGCTCGCGCGGCCACGGCAGCTCGAGCCGGGCGCCGGCAGGCAGGCTGGCGTGGACGAGGGTGATCGGCGTGTACGTGGCGCCGGGCCCGGCGTGGCCGTCGAGGTCGCCGGCGACGAGGCGCAGGAGGACCGCCCCGTCGTGAGAGGAGAGCAGTGCCACCTTCTTCGAACCGATGTCCTGGTAGCGGGGCGGGACGAACTTGTCACGCGCCGGCAGGTTGACCCAGAGCTGGATGCCGTGGAACAGCCCGCCCGAGACGACGAGCTCCTCCGGCGGCGCCTCGATGTGCAAGATGCCGGCGCCGGCGGTCATCCACTGCGTGTCGCCGTCGGTGATCATCCCACCGCCGCCGGTCGAGTCCTGGTGGCAGAAGGTGCCGTCGATCATGTAGGTCACGGTCTCGAAGCCGCGGTGGGGGTGCCACGGCGTCCCCTTCGGCTCGCCGGGGGCGTAGCTCACCTCGCCCATCTGGTCCATGTGCACGAACGGGTCGAGCTCGCTCGTCGAGACGCCGGCAAAGGCGCGCCGCACCGGAAAGCCCTCTCCCTCGAGACCCTGCGGCGCGGTCGTGATCGAGCGCACCGGCCGCTCGTGCGAGCTCGACGCGTCAGGGCGGCTCACCCTCGGCAGCACGAGCAGGTTGTCCACAGTGACAGCAGGCATGTTCTCTCGTCCCTCTCGCCGGCATCAGGCCCTCGCCGGCCGGCATCCCGCCCCGCCCGGCTCGGGCGGTGCCCGGTCCTCGGGACAACGCCGTCGCCGGCCGGCTCATTCCGCCGTGCCCGCCCTCCCGAGCGCCGAGAGGATCGCCGTGGCCAAAGCACGGGCGGAGCCCTCGTCGAGCTCGACGGCGACGCGCGCCGACGGGCCCCGGTCGGGATTCAAGAAGTCGAGGCAGAGGGCGTGCTCGAGGGGTGCGGAGAACGGATGGTCGAGGTAGACGCTGGCGGTCGAGACCGGGAACCATCCGTCTGCGCCCTTGGCGGTCCCGGCGAGAGCGACGTGCTCGGTGATATAGGTGCACATGGTCTGCTCCTAGAACGCGGGCGCGCCGAGGTGGCGCACGGAGAAGTCGAGGATCAGCTGCCAGGCGCGCACCGCCTGCTCGGGACGGTAGCTCGGCCTGTCGTGCTGGAGGAAGCCGTGACCGGCGCCGTCGAAGGACTCGAGCTCGTAGACCTTGCCGTGGCGCTTCAGCTCCTCGTCGATAAGGGCTCGGTGCTCGGGCGAGGGGTTGGCGTCCTCGGCGCCGAAGATGCCGAGCAGCGGGGCGCTGAGCTCGGAGGTGAGCGCCAGCGGGGCGACCGGCTGGCGCTCGCTGAGCTCGTTCGGCGCGGCGACGATCCGGCCGCCGTAGCAGCTGATCACGGCGTCGAGCTCCTGGCTGCGACAGCCGACGAGGTAGGCCTGCCGCCCCCCTGAGCAGAACCCGATCATGCCGATCTTGCCGCTGGCGTTCGGGAGGTGACGCAGGTAGCGGGCTGCGGCGACGACGTCTCCGACGCAGCGGTCGTCCGGCTCGCCGCCCTCTGCGCGCACCGTGGCGGCAGCGTCGTCGGGGCTGGCGCCGGGGGCCTCCCGGTAGTAGAGGTTCGGGCACAGCGCCGAGATGCCGTGCACCGCAAAGAAGCGCGTGATCTGCTTGGCGTCGAAGTCGTAGCCCGGCATGTGGTGGATGACCACCATCCCCGGCACCGGAGCGGGCGCGAGCGGCCGGGCGAGATAGCCCTCGATCCAGTCTCCGCCGTCCCCGGCCAGGCCTACGGTCTCTTCGAGCACGGTGTCGTACACAGCGATCTCCTCTCTTCCTCGCCGGTCGGCGGGCGCGGTGGCCGAGCCCGGCAGCGAGCTCGGGCTCAGCGTGTCGGAGAGGAGGGGGACAGCGCAAGCTCGCCGAGCGAGGCGATCCACGACCACGCCCGTCCGACCATCTCGGCGAGCTCCTCGAAGCTGCCGACGTTGAGGATCACGAAGTCGGCGTTGGCGATCCGCTCGGCGCGGGCAGGCTGGGCGGCAAGGCGCGCCCGGGCGTCGCTCTCGGCGAGGCCACGGCGCGAGACGAGGCGCTCGAGCGCGAGGTCCTCCGGGCAGTCGACGGCGAGCACGCCGTCGAGATGGTGCAGCCGGCGCGCCGCGGCGTCGACGAGCAGCGGCAGCTCGAGCACGACGACGGGGTGAGTGGCGGCAAGCTCGGGCAGCAGCCGGGCGAGCACCTCGTGCACCCGCGGATGGACGATCGACTCGAGATCGCCTCGTGCCAGCGGATCGGCAAAGACCACCGCCGCCAGCGCGGCGCGGTCGAGCGATCCGTCGCGGCGCACGATCGCCTCACCGAAACGGCGCACGATCTCCCCCAAGGCGGGAGCCCCCGGCTCGACCACCTGCCGGGCGACGGCGTCGGCGTCGACAACCGCCGCTCCGCGATCGGCGAGCAGGCGGGCGACCGTCGACTTCCCCGAGCCGATCCCGCCGGTGCAGGCGATGCGCAGGCTCACCGCCTGGCTGCCCGCCTGGCTGCCCGCCGCGATCCGGCCGGGCGCCGGCTCACTCGGGGCTGCGGCCCCCCGCCGAGCGCTCGCCGGCAGCCTGCTGCTCGGCCTCGGCAAAAGCGGCGGCCATCGCCGTGTCCGGAGCGGGCCCGCGGGGGGCCTCCACAGCGGGCTCGCTCGAGACGGCCGCCGTGCTCGGCGCCGGGCCGTCGCCACCGCCGTCGCTCTCGCCGCTCGGCTGGCCTGTTTCCGACGCCGGGGTGGAGGCGGGCGCGGGGGCGGCGACATCGGCGACATAGTCCGCCCAGGCCGCCTGGGCCTCGGTCTCGGGAGTGAACTCGACCGCTGAGTAGTCATAGGTGCCGATGTAGTTGCCTTCGGCGTCGTAGGCGTGCTCACCGAAGGCCTCGCGATACTCCTCGGCGACCTCGCCACCTTCTGCGGCCTGCTTGATCGAAAGGCTGATCCGCCTCCGCTGCAGGTCGATGTCGATGATCTTCACCCACAGCTCCTCGCCGGGGGTGACGACCTGCTCGGGCAGGTCGACGTGGTGGCTCGCCATCTCCGAGAGGTGGACGAGCCCCTCGATCCCCTCGCCGACCTGGACGAAGGCACCGAACGGGACGATCTTGGTGATGCGCCCGTAGACGAGCTCCCCGACGCGGTGGGCGGCGGCGAATTCCTGCCACGGGTCCGACTGCGTCGCCTTGAGCGAGAGGCTGATCCGCTCCTTGTCGAGGTCGACGTCGAGGACCTGAACGGTCACCTCGTCACCGACTGAGACCACCGAGGACGGGTGGTCGACGTGCTTCCACGACAGCTCCGAGACATGGACGAGACCGTCCATCCCGCCGAGGTCGACGAAGGCGCCGAAGTTGACGACCGAGGAGACGACGCCTCGGCGGACCTCGCCCGGCTTCAAGTTGACGAGGAACTCACCGCGTTGCTCCTTCTGGGTCTCCTCGAGCCAGGCGCGCCGCGACAGCACGACGTTGTTGCGGTTCTTGTCGAGCTCGATGATCTTCGCCTCGAGCACGCGACCGACATAGGGCTGCAGGTCACGGACGCGACGCAGCTCGACAAGAGAAGCGGGGAGGAAGCCGCGAAGGCCGATGTCGACGATCAGGCCGCCCTTCACGACCTCGATCACCTGGCCGCGCACGACGCCGGAGGTGTCCTTGATCTTCTCGATCTCGCCCCAGGCGCGCTCGTACTGCGCCCGCTTCTTGGAGAGGACGAGGCGGCCCTCCTTGTCCTCTTTCTGAAGGACGAGCGCCTCGATCTCGTCGCCGACGCGGACCTCGCTGCGGGCGTCGACATCGTGGCGGATCGAGAGCTCGCGGCTCGGGATCACGCCCTCGGACTTGAAGCCGATGTCGAGCAGCACCTCGTCCTTGTCGACCTTGACGACGGTGCCGGCGACGAGGTCGCCGTCGTCGAATTCGACGATGGTGCGGTTGACGGCGTCCTCGAACGAGACATCGCCGAGGTCGTCCTCGACGACGCGGCGGGGGTGGTACTGACCGGTCTCGTCGAAGGTCCCCATCGGCTCGGCGGTGCCGGGCCGGGTCGCGCCGATCACGGGGCGCTCACCACCGGGAGGAGGCGCCGCCGTGGCGGTCGCCGCAGGCCGGGCGGCGCTGGCGTCGTCGGCCTGGAGAAGGGTGGTCGTGGTGGGATCGGACATCGGTGGGGTTCGCCTTCGATTTCGCTCGCACCGCTGCCTCGAGCGCGCGCTGAGAGCGGCCCTGTCGCAACGGTTGGTGTCGGATGTCGGTCGGTCGGCTGAGTGGCGCCTGCTCAGCGCTCGAGGCAGGGCGCTCGCCCCTGCTGCTCGCAGCCGTCCGGGGGTTCCCGGACAGAGCGCCGGCGCCGGCCACGGCGTCGTCGCCGCTCCGGAGCCGGCACCGATTCTATACCGGCTGTTCAGGCCTGCTGCTTGGCATCGCCCCAGCTGAGTCCCCACGCCGCGTGCACCTCGAGGGGGACGTCGAGGGCAAAGGCACCGCGCATCGCCCCGAGGACGATCTCCCCGGCGCGCTCGCGCTCGCGCTCTGCCACCTCGACGAGCACCTCGTCGTGCACCTGCAGCACGAGGCGCGAGGCGAGCCGCTCGGCCTCGAGGGCGGCGTCGATGCGGACGAGGGCGATCTTGAAGATGTCGGCGGCGAGGCCCTGGATGCCGGCGTTCATCGCCTGGCGCTCGGCGGCCTGGCGCAGGCGGTAGTTGCTCGAGCCGAGCTCGGGCAGGTAGCGCCGGCGCCCGAGCAGGGTCTCGGTGTAGCCCCGCAGCGTCGCCTCGGCGACGGTGCGGTCCATGTAGGCCCGCACCGCCGGGAAGGCCTCGAAGTACTGGTCGAGGATCTCCTGCGCCGCGGGCACCGCCACGGCGAGGCGCTGGGAGAGCCCGTAGGCCTCCATCCCGTAGGCGAGGCCGTAGGAGACCATCTTGGCCTTCGAGCGCTGCGCGGTGCTGACCGCTCCCGGCTCGACTCCGAAGATCGCGGCGGCGGTGGCGGCGTGGATGTCGCGGCCCTCGGCGAAGGCGGCGACGAGCCCGGGGTCGCCGGCGAGGTGGGCGATCACCCGCAGCTCGATCTGGTTGTAGTCGGCGACGAGCAGCTCGTAGCCGCCGGCAGCGACGAAGGCGTCCCTGAATCGCCGCCCTTCCTCGCTGCGCACCGGGATGTTGTGCAGGTTCGGCTGGTCCGAGCTGAGCCGCCCGGTGCGCGCCACCGTCTGGTTGAAGGTGGCGTGGATCCGCCCGTCGGGTGCGACCTCGGCGAGCAGCCCCTCGCCGTAGGTCGAGCGCAGCTTCTCGACCTCGCGGTAGCGCAGCAGCGCCTCGACCACCGGGTGGGCGTCACGCAGCTTCTCGAGGGTCTGGGCGTCGGTCGAGTAGCCGGTCTTGGTCTTCTTGCCCGGCGCCAGGCCGAGCTTCTCGTAGAGGATGGTGCGCAGCTGGGTCGTCGAGTTGACGTTGAACGCCTCGCCGGCGAGATCTTGGATGCGGCACTCGAGGCTGCGCGCCTCACCGGTCAGCTCCTCGTTCGCCTTGCGCAGCGCCCCGGCGTCGACGGCGATGCCGGCCAGCTCCATCTTCGCCAGCACGCGCACGAGGGGGCGCTCGATCTCCTCGTAGAGCCGGCGGGCCCCGGCGGCCTCGAGGGCGGCCGCCGAGCGCCCCGCCAGGGCGCCGATCAGCTCGGCCCTGCGGGCGGTGGCAACCGAGACCTCGCTCGGCGCCTCGAGCTCGATGCCGAGCCCGAGCTCGAGCTGGGTGCCCGACCCCGGCTCGACGGCCACGGGAGCCACGCCCCCGCGTTCTGCCAGCTCGGCGAGGCCGACCTGGCCCTCGGAGGCATCGACCAGGTAGGCCGCCAGGGCGAGGTCGAGCTCGAGCCCGGTGACGTCGATGCCTGAGCCGCCGAGGGCGCGCATCAGCTCCTTGGTGCGGTAACCGACGACGCGCCGCGCCGGGGAGGAGGCGACGAGCCCGGCGAGCGCCGCCGAGACCACCGGCTCGCCGAGCAGCTCGCCGGCCAACCAGCCGACCTCGCCCGGGCGGTCCTCTGCCTCCGCCGGTGCCGGCCCGGCGGGGGCCGGCCCGGCGGGGGCCGGAGCTGCGAGCGCCGCCGCCGGAAGGGCGAGAATCGCCAGGCCCTCGATGGCGCTGCGACCGGGAGCGCCGCTCCACGCCGGCTCGAGGACGACCGGCCGCGCCGGCGACGCAGCTCCGGCGAGCCAGCCGGCGGCGACCTCGGCCGAGCCGAGCCATCGCAGCGGCAGCTGCTCGACCTCGACCGCCTCCGCCCCACCGGGGTCTCCCCCTCCGGCGGTAGAGCCCCCGCCGCTCGAGCGCCGCTCGATCTCATCGAGCGCGGCGAGCAGGCGCTCGCGGGGCGCTCTCATCTCGAGGAAGACGAGCAGCCGGTCGAGCGCACCGCGGTCAGGATGGGTGAGGGCCAGCGCCGCCGTGTCGAGCTCGAGCGGGAGGTCACGCACGACCGGGGTGAGGCGCAGGTTCCGGCGCACCTGGTCCTCGTGGGCGGCGAGCGATTGGCGCAGCTTCGGCGTCAGGCGGTCGAGGTCGGCAAAGATGGCGTCGACGTCGCCGCCGTAGTCGTTGACGAGCTTGGCGGCCGTCTTCTCGCCGACGCCCGGAACCCCCGCCAGGTTGTCGGAGCTGTCGCCACGAAGGGCGGCGAGCAGCGGGTACTGCGCCGGCTGCACGCCGGTGCGCTCGCGGATGCCCGCCTCGTCGCACAGGACGTAGTCGGTGACGCCCCGGCGGTTGTAGAGGACCTTGATCCGGGGGTCCTCGACGAGCTGGTAGGCGTCGCGGTCGCCGGTGACGATGACGACATCGTGGGCGGCATCGCGCAGCCGGCAGGCGGCCGTGGCGAGCACGTCGTCGGCCTCGAAGCCGGCGGCTTCGAGGATCGGGACACCGAGCGCCTCGACGAACTGGCGGACGAGCTCGAGCTGGCGCAGCAACGTGTCCGGGGTGGGGGCACGACCCGCCTTGTAGTCAGCGGCGATCTCGTCGCGAAAGGTCGGCTCGGGGCGGTCGAAGGCCACGGCCAGGCCGTCGGGGTGGAAGTCGGCGAGGAGGCGCGTCGTCATCGTGACGAACCCGTAGACAGCGCTCGTCTCGACGCCCGAGGCGGTCGTGAGAGCAGCGTCTTGGAGGGCGAAGAAGGCTCGGTAGGCGAGGGAGTGCCCGTCGAGGAGGAGGTAGGTGGCCACCCGCGCTCAGGCTACTGCGACGCGGGCTCGGTCGGCCCTGACCGCGCCACGCCGCCGTCGGGTCAGGTGACAGTACGATCCGCCCCGTGGCCGAGGGATTCCACCCGCCGCTCGAGGAGTACCTGGAGGCCGTCCTCGCCCTGGAGGAGGAGGGCGTGGCGGTGATACAGGCTCGCCTCGTCGAGCGGCTCGGCCTCAGCGCCCAGAGTGTCTCGGAGATGGTCCAGCGTCTCGTCGCCGAGGGTTACCTCTGCCGCGCCGGACGCGGTCTCGAGCTGAGCGGCGCCGGCCGGCGCCGCGCCGAGAGCGTCGTCCGGCGCCACCGGCTCGCCGAGCGCCTGCTCGTCGACGTGCTCGGCATCGACTGGCACCTCGCCCACGCCGAGGCCGGCCGCTGGGAGCACGTCATCTCCGACGAGGTCGAGCGCCGCCTCGAGGAGGTCCTCGGCCATCCGACGACCTGCCCGCACGGCAACCCGATCCCCGGAGCCGGCGCCGACCTCGCCTCTCAGCGACCGATGTCGGACTCCTCGCCCGGCGAGACGATCCGCCTCGCCCGGATCACCGAGCGGGTGGAGACCGACGCCGAGGCACTGCAGCTGCTGCACGGGCTCGGGCTGCAGCCCGGCAGCGAGGCGACGGTGCGCGACCGCCGTCCCGACGGCTCGGTGACGCTGCTCCTCGACGGAGACGCAGACCGTGTCGTGCAGCTGAGCGGGCCGTTGTGCCGCCGGCTCTACGTCGTCGAGGTCTGAGGTCGTCGCCTGGCGCTGGGCGGCATCGCTGCCCGGCCGCCCGGAAAGGGACCTCAGGCCGGGGCGCCGTCCTGGCGCGGCGTGATCGAGCCGTCGACGACCTGACGGGCGATCTCTCGCATCGTCGTCCTGCGGTTCATCGCCGTGTGCTGGATGAAGGCGAAAGCTTCGGCCTCGCGCAGGCCGAAGTCGTCCATCAGCTTGCCCTTGGCGCGGTCGACGAAGCGGCGGGTCTCGAGCTGCTCCTCGAGGCCGCGCTTGTCGTCGGCGAGCGAGGCGTTCTCCGCCTCTAGCGCCGCCATCTCGTTGAAACGGGCGAGGGCGACCTCGATCGCGGGCAGCAGCTCCTCTTTCTGGAACGGCTTGACGAGGTAGGCGAGGGCGCCAGCGTCCCTTGCCTGCTCGATCAGGTCGCGCTGGCTGAAGGCCGTGAGGACGAGCACCGCGGTGCGCCGCTCGGCGTTGATCGCGTGGGCGGCGGTGAGCCCGTCCATCCCCGGCATCTTGATGTCGAGGATCACGAGGTCGGGACGGTGCCGGCGAACGAGGTCGACGGCCTCGTCGCCGCGCCCGGTCTCCCCGACGACGTCGTAGCCCTCCTCGGCGAGGATCTCGCGCAGGTCGAGGCGGACGATCGCCTCGTCCGCGGCGATCACCACCCGGCGGCTCGTGGCGCTCACCTCCGGCACCTCGACGCCCTCCCGCGCCTCGACGCCCTCCGGCGCCTCGACGCCCTCCGGCGCCTCGAGGTGATGTGGCTCGGCTGCCGTCTCGGCTCGGGTCAACTCAGGGCACCATCTTCTCGATCAGCCCGCCGATGAGCTCGTCCTGAGCCTGCTCGAGCTCGCGCACCGACGCACGCGCCGAGTCCACCGCCCGCCGGAGTGTGTCGGCATGGCGCTTGGCCTCCTGGCACTCCCGTTCGGCGAGCGGGGTCTCGGAGACGAGCGAGCGGACACGGGCCTCGTCAGCCGCATCCTCGAGGGCGGCGAGCTGCTCCTCACTGATGGCGAGCTCGGCCCGTGCGCGCTCGAGGCGGGCGTTGGCGTCGAACAGTCGCTTCTCGCCGCGCTGGCGGCTGTCGCTGAGCAGGCGTCGCACAAGGCGGCAGTCTATGCGGCGCGCCAGGTCCGCCTCCTCACGGTGCGCCTCGCCAGCTCGCCCGGCTCGGGGACCGGCGCGATGCCCGCTCCGGCCGGCACCTCGAGCTCGCCCGCCGAGAGCTCGAGCTGCGGAAGGATGTCGCTGTCCAGGTAGCGAGCGGTCGGCGAGATCTCGCCGGGCAGCTCGAAGCCGTCGAGGGCGCCGAAGGCGAGCGCCGCCCGGCGGCCGATACCGCTCTCGAGCATCCCGCCGATCGAGGCCGCGAGGCCGACCTGGCGGCAGCGCTCGAGCACGGCGCCCGCTCGCAGCAGACCGCCGAGGCGAGCCGGCTTCAGCGAGACGCCCCCGGAGAACCCGAGGGCGATCGCCGCCTCGAGCGCGGCACCGCTCGCGATCGACTCGTCGAGCAGAACCGTCGTCGTGAGCTCGAACGAGCCGAGCACGGCACCGGCGAGGTCGTCGGGGTGGAGCGGCTGCTCGAGCGCCGCCAGTCCGAGGCTGTCGAGCTCGGCGAGCAGGCGCTGGTGAGCGGCGTCGCTGCGCCGGTAGGAGCCGTTGGCGTCGGCGACGAGCGTCACCTCGGGGAACGCCTCGCGAAGAGCCCGCACCTGTGCCACGTCGCGACCGGGGGCGATCTTCACCTTGATGCGCCGGTAGCCGGCTGCGACAGCGTCGCCAGCCGCGGCGACCGCTCGTGCGGGCTCGTCGTGCAGACCGACGGTGGCTCCCGCCGGAACCCGCCGGCCCTCGACTCCGAGCCAGCTCGCGAGCGAGCGGCCTTCGGCCCGCAGTGAGGCGTCGAGCAGCGCCATCTCGAGCGCCGCCTTCGCCATCGGGTGGCCCCGCACGTCGTCGAGACGGGCAAGTAGCGACCACGTCGTCGCCTCGGCGGGATGCGGAGGAGCGAGCAGGCGAGGCACGAGGTGCTCGGCGAGCACAGCCTCGGCGCCGCCGGCGTACTCCTCGCTGTAGGTCGGCTCCGCCAAGGCGGCGCACTCCCCCATCCCCTCGCCGGCGGCGGTGACGATCCGTACCAGCACGAGCGGGCGACTGTGGAGCGAACCCGAGGCGGTGACGAACGGCGCGGCCAGCGGCAGCTCGACCCGCAGCAGCTCGACGGCCTCGATCCACATGGTGGCGCCATGCTCGCGCCGCCTACGATGGAGGCGTCGACCGGCGACCTCGGGCCTCGGCTCCGGCGCAGGCGGTCCGCACCGCCCGGATGGTGAAATCGGTATACACGATGCCCTCAAAAGGCATTGCTCGCAAGGGCATGCGGGTTCGAGTCCCGCTCCGGGCACCGACCGTCCCGGACGGCGCGGGACGGCTCGGCGGTAACCATTCACGCCCGCCGCGGGTCAAAGAGTCGACGGCGTCGGCGCTGTGGCCGGTGGGCCGGAGATTGCGCGCCGGATCCGCCGCAGGTGTCACGATGTCCTGCCATACCCGGCGCCGGGATGCAGCGATCGACGACAGGCAACGGGAAGGGAGCTCGACGGGGTGCTGGCGTTCACGTTTCCCGGCCAGGGATCGCAGCGTCCCGGCATGGGGACGGAGTGGGTGAGCCACCCCTCCTTCGAGCTCGTCGAGTTCGCCTCCGAGACGGTCGGGCGCGACGTCGCCGAGCTGCTCTGCGACGCCGACCTCGAGACCCTCACGCGGACGGCCAACGCCCAGCTCGCAACGTTTGTGATGAGCCTCGTCGTGCTCGATGCCGCCGAGCGGGTCGGCCTCGAGCCCGCCCTGTGCGCCGGCCACAGCCTCGGCGAGTACACCGCGCTCGTCGCCTCGGGAGCGCTCGGCTACGACGACGGGCTGCGCCTCGTCGCCGAGCGCGGCGAGGCGATGCAGGACGCCGCCGACCAGGTCAGCGGCACGATGATGGCCGTGCTCGGGCTCGACGACGACGACGTCGAGGCGGCATGCCTGCGGGCCGAGGGCGACGTATGGGTCGCCAACTGCAACGCACCGAACCAGGTCGTGATCGCCGGCGAGCCTGCGGCGCTCGAGACAGCGGCGGCCGTCGCCCGCTCGCTCGGCGCCAAGCGGGTCGTCGCCCTCACCGTCGGCGGCGCTTTCCACACCCCGCTCATGGCGCCGGCGCGCGACCGCCTGCGCAAGGCGCTCCAGACGACCACCTTCCATGACCCCGACCCGCCGGTCGTCGCCAACGTCGACGCCCGCCTCCACACAGCCAGCAGCGAGTGGCCCGGGTTGCTGTCGGCCCAGCTGTGCAGCCCGGTGCGCTGGCGCCAGAGCCTCGCGGCGCTCTACGAGAGCGGAGCCCGCACCTTCGTCGAGCTCGGTCCCGGCGGGGTGCTGAGCGGGCTCGCCAAGCGGACCCTGCCCGCCGGCGACATCCGGGCGATCGCCGTGGCCACGCCCGGCGACCTCGACGCCCTCGTCGAGCAGCTCGCGTTCCACGCCACGCCACCGCCGCTGCCGGCGGGAGAGCACTTCTTCATGACCGAGCGTCTCGTCGTCGCCCGGGCGACCGGCCCGTTCACCCCGGCGCCCGAGCTCGCCTCCTGGGCCCCGCGCCTGCCCGGGAGCGGGGCCTCCGGGCAGGCGGAGGGATTCGAGCCCCGCCCGATAGCGGTCGGCGAGCTCGTCGGCTGGGCGGGCGACATGGAGGTTCGTTCGCCGTTCGCCGGTAGCCTCGAGGGGCTGCTCGTGCTCGCCGGCGAGCGCGTCGTGAGCGGCCAGCCGGTGGCGTGGCTACGTGCCGAACGGGTGGAGCGGTGATGGGCGCCAGGATCACGGGATGGGCGTCGGCGGTCCCGCCGACGGTCGTCACCAACGCCGACCTCGAGGCTCGCCTCGACACCAACGACGCCTGGATCACCGAGCGGACGGGGATCCGAGCCCGTCACGTCGGCGGTGTTACCTCGGCGCTCACTGTCGAGTCGGGCCGCCGGGCGATGGCGATGGCCGGTGTCGACCCGGCCTCGGTCGACCTGCTCGTCCTCTCGACGACGACGCCGGACCAGGTGGTCCCTGCCACCTCCTCGAGCGTCCACCACGAGCTCGGGCTGTCCGGAGCGGCCTTCGACCTCAACGCCGCCTGCGCCGGCTTCGTCTACGCCCTCGTCGTCGCCGACTCCCTGCTCGGCTCCGGCTTCCGGCGCGCGCTCGTGATCGGCTCGGACGCCCTCTCGGCGATCACCGACCAGCAGGACCGCTCGACGGCCGTGCTCTTTGCCGACGGCGCAGGAGCGCTCGTGGTCGAGGGCGGTGGCCCCGAGCCGCTGCTGCTCGCCCAGGACCTCGGCGTCGACGGCAGCGCGGCGCGGCTGATCTACTCCGACCGCGGCGGCTACATGGTGATGGAGGGCCGCGAGGTCTACCGCAGGGCGGTGCGGATCGTCGTCGAGTCCGTCGGCCGGGTCCTCGAGCAGGCGAAGGTCAAGCTCGACGACATCGCCGTCTTCGCCCCTCACCAGGCGAACCTGCGCATCATCGAGGCGGTCAACGCGCGCCTCGGGTTCCCGATGGAGAAGACCGCCGTCGTGCTCGACAGGACCGGTAACACCTCCTCGGGATCGATCCCGCTCGCCCTCGTCGCCGCCGCCGAGCAGGGGCGCCTGCGCGACGGCGACCTCGTCCTGCTCTCCGGCTTCGGCGCCGGCATGACCTGGGCGAGCGCCATCGCCCGCTGGGGCGCTCCGCCGGGACGCCCGGCGTGAGCGCCGGCGCCGGCGCCGGGCCCGACGGCGCCGGCGACGGCGCCGTCGGCCCGGTCGTCCTCGTCACCGGCGGATCGCGAGGGATCGGGCTCGCCTGCGCCCTGCGGCTGCAGCGGGGCGGCGCCCGCGTCGCCGTCACCTACCGCTCGGTGCCCCCGAAGGAGGAGGGCGACGAGGGGACGGTGCCGCTGCTCCCGTTGCGCTGCGACGTGACCTCCCCGTTCGAGACCGAGTCCACCTTCTCGGCTGTCGAGGAGCAGCTCGGCCCGGTCGCCGTTCTCGTCTGCGCCGCCGGGGTGACGAGCGACTCGCTGCTGCTGCGGATGGGCGAGGACCGCTGGGACGAGGTGATCGCCACCGATCTCACCGCCTGCTACCGCTTCGCCCGCCGCGCCCTCGGCCCGATGCTGCGGGCACGACGCGGCCGGATCGTGCTCATCTCCTCGGTCGTGGCGCTGAGCGGCAACCCCGGCCAGACGAACTACGCCGCAGCGAAGGCGGGGCTGATCGGCTTTGCCCGCTCGCTCGCCCGCGAGGTGGCGAGCCGCAGCATCACCGTCAACGTCGTCGCTCCCGGCGTGACGGCCACCGATATGCTCGCCGCCCTGAGCGAGGAGCAGCGGGCCCGGCTCGTGAGCGAGGTTCCACTCGGCCGTATGGCGAGCCCCGACGAGGTGGCTGCCGCCGTCGGCTTCCTCGTCGGCGAGGAGGCGGCTTACATCACCGGCGCCGTGATCCCTGTCGACGGCGGCCTCGGGATGGGCCACTAGGCCGCCGCTCGGCCACGCCGGCGCCACTGGGCGGCAGGCTTCGCTGGGCGCCGGGCGAGGCGCGAGACTGAGCGGGCACCACGACCAAGCAGCACCCTGACGAACCCGCACCACGACAAGGAGACACAGGTGGCAGACGACGCCAACTTCGAGAAGTTCCGGGCCTGCGCCGTCGAGGTCTTGCAGGTCCCGGCCGACAAGGTCGTCCCGGGCGCCCGCTTCGGCGACGACCTCGACGCCGACAGCCTCGACCTCGTCGAGTTCGTGATGGCGCTCGAGGAGGCCTTCGACATCACCGTCGACGAGGCGGAGCTGCAGGGCGTCGAGACCGTCGCGCAGGCCTACGAGCTCGTCACGACCAAGCTCTGATGCGCCCGGAGCGCCCGGCCCGCCGGCGCGTCGCCGTCACCGGGCTCGGCGTCGTCTCCTGCTGCGGCAGCGATCTCGACTCGTTCTTCGCGGGCCTCTGCGGTGCCGCCCCCGAGGGGGAGCGGAGGGTCGTCGGGTACGACCCGTCGCGCCTGTTCGATCCGAAGGAGCTGCGCCGGACCGACCGCTTCGCCCAGCTGGCGGTCGCCGCGGCGGCGATGGCCGCCGAGGATGCCGCCGCCCTCGACGAGCAGGGCAGCTGGACCCTGGCCGAGCGCGACCGCACCGGCGTGCTGCTCGGCGCCGGGGTCGGCGGGCTCGCCACCTTGCAGGAGCAGTTCGGAGTGCTCTTCTCGCGCGGTCCCGACCGCGTCTCGCCGTTCTTCGTCCCGATGATGATGGCCAACGCCGGTGCGGCCAAGGTCTCGATGCGCTTCGGGCTGCGTGGCCCGTGCGAGACGGTCGTCACCGCCTGCGCCGCCGGCACCCACGCCATCGGCAACGCCTACCGCCTCATCGCCTTCGGCGTCTGCGACGCGATGCTTGCCGGGGGCTCCGAGGCGGCGATGGAAGAGGTTGCCGGGCACCGCTCGATCGGCATCGCTGCCTTCTCGAACATGACCGCGCTGTCGAGCACGGGCACGTCACGGCCCTTCGATGTCGGTCGTGACGGGTTCGTCCTCGCCGAGGGAGGCGCTGTCCTGGTCCTCGAGGAGCTCGAGTCGGCCCGCGCCCGGGGCGCTCACATCTACGCCGAGGTCCTCGGCGCTGCCTCGACCGCCGACGCCTACCACATCACCGCCCCGGCGCCGGAGGGCAGCGGGGCGCGCTTGTGCATGGAGAACGCCCTCGACGACGCCGGCCTCGAGCCGGGCGACATCACCCACATCAACGCCCACGGCACCTCCACCCCGGCGAACGATCTCGCCGAGGCGCAGGCGATCGAGAAGCTGTTCGGCTACCCGGGACCGCCGGTGAGCTCGATCAAGG
>DAHUZG010000409.1 GCA_027306715.1 Acidimicrobiaceae bacterium | reverse complement strand
CTCGGTCAGCTCTCCTGGTGCCGCCTGGTATCGCCCGTCGTCCATCACTACCCCCTCTGGGTCGGCCGGGCGTCGACGCTACCTGCTGGAGGCGGCCCGACCCTGCCCTGGCCAGCTGCCCGGCTGCCCGGCTGCCCGCCTGCCCGCCTGCCCGCCTGCCCGGCTGCCCGGCTGCCCGGCTGCCCGGCTGCCCGGCTGCCCGGCTGCCCGGCTGCCCGCATAGCGTGTACCGGTGCCGATCCCGACACTGATCGACGACCCCGCCGACCCTCGCCTCGCCGACTACCGCGATCTGAAAGAGCCGGCGCGTGCTACCCAGGCAGGCGTCTTCGCCGTCGAAGGTCGCCTCGCCGTCGGCGAGCTGATCCGCTCACCCTATGAGATCGTCTCGCTCCTCCTCGATGCTCACCAGGCACCTGTCCTCGCCGAGCTCGTCGAGGGCGTCACCGCCCGCGACGCCCCGGTCTACCTCGCTCGGCGCGACGTCCTGGCGGCGACGGTGGGCTTCGACCTCCACCGCGGCGTCGTGGCGATCGCCCGGCGGCCGCAGCTGCCCGACGCCGCCGACGTCGTCGCCGCAGCGGTCGCCGCAGCGGTCGCCGCAGCGGTCGAGCCGGCGGCGATGCCGACGGATGGCGAGGCTGAGGTCCGGACGATGCCGGCGCTGCTCGCCGTGCTCGAGGGCCTCAACGACCACGAGAACCTCGGGGCGCTGTTCCGCAACGCGGCTGCCTTCGGCGTCGCTGGCGTCCTGCTCGACCCGACATGCGCCGACCCTCTCTACCGGCGCGCGGTCCGGGTCTCGCTCGGGCACGTCCTCGCGATCCCCTTCGCCCGCGTCACGCCGTGGCCGGGGCGCCTCGCCGAGCTTCTCGCCGGCCCGGAGGTGGTGCTCGCCGCCCTCACGCCGACGCTCGGCGCTGCGCCGGAGCCGCTTTCTCGTTGGGCGGCCCGGCGATCGGGCGCCGGCACGATCGCCGTCCTCCTCGGCGCGGAAGGCGCCGGTCTCTCACAGCAGGCTCTCGAGCAGGCAGACGACGTCGTCTCGATCCCGATGGCCGCCGGGATCGACTCGGTGAACGTGGCGACGGCTGCGGCGATCGCCTTCTACGAGCTGCGCCGCGGCGACAGCTAGCCGGGACTGAGCGGGACGAGGTCGGCGGCGAAGGCGGCCGCCAGCGGCGAGAGAGAGGCGAAGCGGCGCGCCGCCCAGCCGAAGGCGATCGGCTCGAGGTCCGAGACGGGCGAGATCGACAGCTCGCCGGGGTGCGCGTCGCCGCGGACGTGGGTCGCCGGCACGATCGTCCAGCCGAGACCGAGCTCGACGAGCAGCACCGCGCTGTCCCAGTCGCCGACTGTGGCAACTGGCGCCAGACGCGCGCCACGTCGCTCGAGCGCGGTGCTGAGCATCTGGCGACCGGTCGAGCTGGAGTCGACCGCCACGTACCCGTCGGCTCGAAGCTCTGCCACTTCGACCGGGAGCTCATCGGGCGACGTCGGGTCGGCGGAGCCGGGAGGACGGACGAGCACCCACGGAGCCTCGAGCACCTTGCGCAGCTCGAGGCCGGGCGCCCGCCCCGCAAGGGTGACGAAGGCGAGGTCGGCCCGGTCCTCGCGCACGGCGTCGAGGCAGCGCGAGGTGGAGCTGTCACAACGGATCTCGATGCGCGCCGAAGGGTGGCGTGCTCGCAGGTCGGCCAGCGCCGGCGACATGAACCGACGCAAGGTGGTCCCGCCTGTCGCCAGGCGCAGGACGCCGTCGGCGCCGGCGCGGATCTCGGTGAGGCGGCGCCAGGCGGCGGCGATCGTGGCGAGCCCTTCGTCCGCCGCATCGGCCAGCACGCGACCGGCATCGGTCGGCCGCACGCCCCGGGGGCTGCGCTCGAGCAAGGTGACCCCGCACTCGCGCTCGAGCCGGCGGACGTGCTGGCTCACCGCCGACTGGGTGCAGCCGAGGTCGCCGGCCACACCGGTCAGGCTGCCGGCATGGCAGGCGGCGGCGAACACCCTCAGGTCCTCGAGGCTCGGCACGGAGGCCAGGATAGCGTCTGACCCAAGCTTTTACTTGGAACGAGCCTACCTAACTCAAGCATTGACTTGGAAAGGGCCACCGCCGGAGAATGCATCGTGCTCGGCGTCCCGGACATCCGCGCGCGCAAGGGTGCCGGCGCGCCGCTCGTCGTGATCACCGCTTACGACCTCACGAGCGCCTCGATCGCTGCCGCCGCCGGAGTCGACCTGATCCTCGTCGGCGACTCCCTGGCGATGGTCATGCTCGGTCACCGGGACACGCTGTCGATCGGGATGGACGAGATGGTGATGCACACCGCCAGCGTCGCCCGCGCCGGCACGGAGACCCTGATCGTGGCCGATCTGCCTTGGCTCTCCTACCACCTCGGGCCGGAGGCCGCGGTCGAGAATGCCGGGAGGCTGGTCCGGGCGGGGGCGGCAGCGGTCAAGCTCGAGGGCGGCGCCAAGCGGAGACGGGTGATCGAAGCCCTGATCGACGCCGAGATCCCGGTGATGGGTCATCTCGGCCTCACCCCGCAGTCCTCGAACGTGCTCGGGGGCTTCAAGGTGCAGGGCCGCGACGACAAGGCGGCAAGGGCTCTGGTCGCCGATGCCCTCCTGCTCGCCGACCTCGGGGCGTTTGCCATCGTGCTCGAGGGGATGCCGGCTGTGCTGGCAGCAGAGGTGACGTCGGCGGTGCCCGTGCCGACCATCGGCATCGGCGCCGGACCGCACTGCGACGGTCAGGTGCTCGTCTTCCACGACCTGCTCGGGCTGCAGGACCAGCTGCGGCCGCGCTTCGTCCGGCGCTACGCCGAGCTGCGCCAGCTGGCCGTCGACGCCGTCCGCCGATACGCCGAGGACGTGCGCGACGGCAGCTTCCCGAGCGCTGCGGAGTCCTACGGCGCCGGACGGGTCGAGCCACCGCCGAGCCCGGCCGACGCCGACGCCGACGCCGACGCCGGCGCCGGCGCCGGCAGCTACGGCCCGGCCGGGGAGGGATAGGTCGTGACGCCATCGCTTGTCACCGACCCTGCCGTTTTCGCCGCACTGATGGACAGCGCCCGCGGCGGCGGCCAACGCGTCGGGCTCGTGCCGACGATGGGAGCGCTTCACTCGGGCCACCGCTCGCTCATCGAGGCCGCGGCTGCGGCCTGCGACCACGTCGCCGTGTCGATCTTCGTGAACCCGCTGCAGTTCGCCGAGAACGAGGACCTCGACGCCTATCCGCGCCGGCTCGAGCGCGACGTCACGGCGGCGGGCGAGGCCGGCGCTGCGACGGTGTTCGCTCCGCGCGCCGAGGCGATGTACCCCCCTGGTTTCCGCACCGGCGTCCACGTCACCGGCCTCGCCGAGGTGCTCGAGGGGGCCGCGCGGCCGGGTCACTTCGACGGCGTCGCCACCGTGGTCACCAAGCTGCTCTCGCTCGCCGGCCGCTGCAAGGCCTTCTTCGGCGAGAAGGACTACCAGCAGCTCGTGATCGTCGGGCGCCTGGTCGAGGATCTGGCGCTTCCGGTGACCGTCATCGGGTGCCCTACCTTCCGGGAGGCCGACGGGCTCGCCTGCTCGAGCCGGAACGCCTACCTGAGCGGTGCCGAGCGCGCCGCCGCCACCGTCCTCTACCGGGCCCTCCGCTCGGGTGCTCGCCTGATCGGCGCCGGAGAGGTCGATCCCGGCATCGTCTGTGACGCCGTGAGGGCGGTCATCGCAGCCGAGCCGCTCGTTGCCGTCGACTACGTCGAGGCGGTCGATCCGGCGATGATGACCCGACCGGCGAAGCTCGACGGCGAGGTGCGCCTGCTCGTTGCCGCCCGGCTCGGCCGGACGAGGTTGATCGACAACCTCGGGGCCGTGGCGGCCCGAGCCTGAGCACCGACGGGCGGCTGCCCGTCGCGCGGGAGTGCACCGCCACGGCAGCCGCCCGTCGCTACCTGCTACGAGCAGCCGCTCGTCGCCCCGCAGCTGGGACAGGCGTAGCAGGAGCCTGCTCGCTGCATGAGGTTGCCGCACGAGTAGCAGAACGGGGCGTCCCGGCTCTCGACGACCACCGGCTGGAGCCGGCGCTCGGGCGGCACGACATCGCCGCCCTCGCCGAACCGCTCCCGCTCGCGGCTCGCTGCGTCGCCGAGCTCGATCTCCTCGAGACCGGGCAGAGTCGGCTGCGAGCGCTCCAAGGTCGAGAGGATGCCGAGCTCGATCCGCTCGTCGTAGGACAGGTAGTCGAGCGCCAAGCGCCGGAAGATGTAGTCGACGAGGCTCGAGGCCAGTCGCAGCTCAGGATCGTCGGTGATCCCCGCCGGCTCGAAGCGGATGTTGGTGTACTTCCGGACGAAGGTCGAGAGCGGCACCCCGTGCTGCAAGCCGAGGCTGACGGCGATGGCGAAGGCGTCCATCACGCCCGACAGCGTCGAGCCCTGCTTGGAGACCTTGATGAACACCTCCCCGGGCTGCTGGTCCTCGTACTCCCCCACCGTCACGTATCCCTCGCAGTCGGCGACGCGGAAGGCGAAGGTCTTCGAGACGCGCTTTCGCGGGAGGCGCCGGCGCACCGTCGCCGGCGGCGCCGTGACGTGGTCGGCGAGCACCCCTTCGAGCTCGGCGATGCGGGCATGCAGCTTGGCGTCGCCAGCGGTGGGCGAAGGGGTCGACTCCGTCTCCTTCTTCGTCGTCGCCAGAGGCTGGGCAACCTTGCAGTTGTCACGGTAGACGGCGACCGCCTTCAGGCCCATCCGCCAGGCGTCGACATGAAGCTGCTCGATGTCCTCGACGGTGGCGTCCTCGGGCATGTTCACCGTCTTCGAGATCGCTCCGGAGATGAACGGCTGAGCCGCCGCCATCATTCTCACATGCCCGCTGTAATGGATGATGTTGTCACCCATCGAGCAGGCGAACACCGGGAGGTGCTCGGCGCGAAGGCGCGGGGCGCCGAGGATCGACTTGTGCTCGTCGATGTAGGCGACGATGTCGGCGATCTCCGGCGCCGAGTAGCCGAGGCGGCAGAGCGCCCGCGGGATCGTCTGGTTGACTATCGCCATCGTCCCCCCGCCGACGAGCTTCTTGGTCTTCACGAGCCCGAGATCCGGCTCGATCCCGGTCGTGTCGCAGTCCATGAGGAAGCTGATCGTCCCGGTCGGTGCCAGCACCGTGGCTTGCGCGTTCCGCACGCCGTACCGCGCTCCGAGGTCCACCGCCTCGTCCCAGGCCTCACGAGCAGCATCGAGCAGCTCCTGCTCCACGCTGCGCGGGTCGATCGTGCCGACCGCCTGCCGGTGCATCCGCAGGACGCCGACCATCGGCTCGGCGTTCTCGTGGAAGCCGGCGAAAGGTCCCATCCGCGACGCTATCCGACCGGAGGTGGCGTAGGCATGCCCGGTCATGAGCGCCGTGATCGCTGCGGTCGTCGCCCGTGCCTCGTCAGAGTCGTACGGCATGCCAAGCGCCATCAGCATCGCCCCGAGGTTGGCGTAGCCAAGGCCGAGCTCGCGAAACCGCCTCGTCGTCTCGGCGATCTTCTCGGTCGGGTAGTCGGCGTTCCCGACCAGGATCTCCTGGGCGGTGAACACCACCTCGACAGCGGCCTTGAAGCCCTCGACGTCGAAGGTGCCGTCCGCCTCGAGGAAGCGCAGCAGGTTGAGGCTGGCCAGATTGCAGGCGCTGTTGTCGAGGTGGACATACTCAGAGCAAGGGTTGCTGGCACTTATCCTGCCCGTGTTGGGAGCTGTATGCCATTTGTTGATGTTCGAGTCGTACTGCAGCCCCGGGTCGGCGCATTCCCAGGCAGCCTGCGCGATCTCGTGGAACAGCTCCCGGGCCTGCACCGTCTCGAGCACCTCGCCGGTGGTTCGAGCGGTGAGGTCCCAATCACGCCCGCCGACGACCGCCTCCATGAATTCGTCCGACACGCGTACGGAATTGTTGGCGTTCTGATACTGGATCGAATGGCTGTCGGACCCGTCGAGGTCCATGTCGAATCCCGCCGCGGCAAGAGCGCGGGCCTTCCGCTCCTCACGCGCCTTGCACCAGATGAACTCCCGGATATCGGGATGGTCGGCATCGAGGATCACCATCTTGGCCGCTCGCCGGGTCTTGCCGCCGGACTTGAGCGTCCCGGCGGAGGCGTCGGCACCACGCATGAAGCTGACGGGACCGGACGCGGTCCCCCCGCCTCGCAGGGGCTCACGGGAAGAACGGATCTTCGACAGGTTGATGCCCGACCCGGAGCCGCCCTTGAAGATCGTGCCTTCCTCGACATACCAGTTCAAGATGGCGTCCATCTCGTCCTCGACGGCCAAGATGAAGCAGTTGTGGACCCGGATGCTGCCGCTCAGGTACTCACCGCTCTCGGTCTGGATGTCGTAGACATCCATCTCGCCGAGCGGCTCGACCTGCTCGATCTCGAGCAACTCGGTCGGGCGCTCCGCGACCCCCTCGAGCCACAGGCTGCGCTCGAGCTCGCCCGCTCGGGCGGGGTCGTCGAATCCGATCTCGTCCCGGAACGCCACGCGGTCACCGAGGCTGCGGATGGTGAGGGACCAGCGCCCTTGCCGCTCGGCGCGGCGATGAGGCGCGAGCCCGGCCCGAGAGAAGATTCCGAAGCGCCCGAGCAGCTGCTGCACTCCCCGCACGACCGCCTCAGAGGTCGTGTCCAGACCGATGACGGCGTCCCGGTCGCGCACCGAGACATAACCCTCGGCCTGGAAGATGCTGCGCAGGTACGCCGCGACGACAGGCAGCGGCGCGGTCAGCAGGTGCTCGGGAACCCTCGTCGCGAGCGGTCGGGCCGCCACACCGGAGCGGGCGGCGAGCTCCTCGAGCGCCGCCAGCGCCGTGGCGTCGGAGCTGTCCGACGGGATCCACCCGGCGAGCGCCGCCCCGGCGATCTCGCTCTCGCTGATCTCGCCCGAGCCGAACGCGGCGGCGCGGTGCCAGGCGAGGCGGTCGCCCGGTCGCAGCTCGCCGGCAGGAACGAACCGTCCGGCGTCGGTTGCACCGACCCGCCAGACGAGATGGTCCGGCGTGACGTCGAGGCGGTGCCCGGTCGTCGTGCCGATGCGCAGCACGGACTTCACACCGTTGTGCTTCACTGCGACAACCTGTGTCACCCCGTGTGCATCGAGCACCTTGGTGCCGACGGCCCCGTCCTCGACGAGCCGCCCGATCGCCACGAGGCCTTCAGGGGTCGAGACGAGGGCGTCGTACGGCTGGCAGGCGCTCGCCTGCTGCGGCACGCCTTCCACGCCGATGTTGAACCACACCGGCGAATTGAACGCCGCGCGCTGCGAGACGATCAGGTACTTGAGCTCGTCGCGGAACGCCTCGCACTCGAGCTGGTCGGCGAAGTAGCCGTCGCGCATCCCCCAGTCGGCGATCGTGTCCGAGACGCGGTCGACGACCTGGCGAAGCGACTGCTCCCGCCCGGGCGTGCCGAGGGTGCCGCGGAAGTACTTCTGGGCGAGGATGTTCGTGGCGTTCATGCTCCAGGTGACCGGCACCTCGACGCCGAGCTGCTCGAAGGCGACGGCGCCGGTGCGGTAGTCCGAGATGCGCGAGTGGCGCTGCTCCCACTCGACCATGTCGTAGGGGTGGACCCCCTCCTCGGTGAAGCGGCGCCTGATGCCGATGTCAGCCTGCCTGGCGAACGCCATGAACCCTCCTCGACTCCCCGAGGCCAGTGTAACCACTACATATTGTGGTTATAGCTGGTCCGGCTACCAGATGAGAGGCAATTACAACACCGTAACTACGCCGGTGTCAATGAGTTTCTCAGCCCGTCCTCACGCCGCCGCCGACCTGCTCGACGCCCGGCGCCTCGAAGCCGCGCCTCAGAGCCGCGCCTCAGAGCCGGTCGAGCACCCGCCGCAGCCCGCGCACCGCCTGGCCGATCCGCTGCTCGTTCTCGATCAGCGCGAAGCGGACGAAGCCGTCGCCACCGGGGCCGAAGCCGACCCCGGGAGCAGTCGCCACCTTCGCCTCGGCGACGAGGAACTTGGCGAACTCGAGCGATCCGAGGTGACGATAGCTCTCGGGGATCGGCGCCCAGACGAACATCGTCCCTTTTGGTTTGGCGATGTGCCAGCCGATCCGTCCGAGGCCCTCGCAGAGGGCATCCCGGCGTGAGAGGTAGACGTCGTTGACGACCTTCGGGTACTCCGACGCCTCGTTCATCGCCACGATCGAGGCGATCTGGATCGGCTGGAAGACGCCGTAGTCGAGATAGCTCTTCAGCTTGGCGAGGGCGGCGACGACCTCGGCGTTGCCGACGAGGAAGGCCATCCTCCATCCGGCCATCGAGAACGACTTGGTGAGGGTGTAGAGCTCGACGGCGACCTCCTTCGCCCCCGGGACCTCGAGGATCGACGGAGGGACGTAGCCGTCGAAGGCGGTCTCGGCGTAGGCGAAGTCGTGCACGAGGACCACCCCGCGGGCGTGGGCGAACTCGACCAGCCGCGCCATCGTCGCCAGGTCGATGCAGGCCGTCGTCGGGTTGTGGGGGAACGAGAGGATCACCACCCGCGGCTTCGGCCACGCCGACTCGAAGGCCTCGACGAGGTTGGCGAAGAACGCCTCTCCGGTGCCGGAGGCGTCGTCGGGGTCGGTTCCGAGCCCGTCGAGGGCGACCATCCGCACCTCGGCGCCGGCGAAGAGCGGAGCATAGATGTGGATCGGGTACGACGGCGCCGGGACGAGCGCCGCGTCGCCGGGCCCGACGAGCACCCACATGAGATGCGAAAGCCCCTCCTTGGCGCCGATCGTGGCGACGACCTCGCGCTCGGGGTCGAGCTCCACGCCGCAGCGGCGGAGGTAGAGATCGGCGACGGCCTGGCGGAGCTTCGGGATGCCGCGCGAGGAGGAGTAGCGGTGGTTGCGCGGGTTGCGCGCCGCCTCGGCCAGCTTCTCGACGGCGACCTCCGGCGAGGGGATGTCCGGGTTGCCGAAGCCGAGGTCGATCACATCCTCACCGGCGCGGCGGGCCGCCAGCTTGAGGGCGTCGATCTCGGCGAAGACGTACGGCGGGAGGCCGTTGATGCGGCGGAACTCCATGCCCGAGATTAGCCCGGCCGCCCCCCCGCGACCTCGTCATTTACGGCGCCGGCACTGTCGGCTGCGCCGGCCCTGTCCGAGGCACCGGGCTCGTCCGGCCAGGGGTCGGCCAGGCGCACGCCGGCGGATCTCGCCGCCTCGGCGACGGGAGCGACCGATCCCGCCCAGGTGAAGACGACCCAACCGGCGCCGGACTCGGCAAGCTCTCCGATCAGCTCGGCAGCCGCCCGCCAGCCACCCTCGGCCGGGCGCGGGAAGCGGCCACCCCAGGTCACCGGCCCGAGCACGGCCTCGGCGGCGACGCGCGGCGCCGGCACGGACCAGAAATTCAGCACCGCTCCGGCGGTGCGGGCAAGAGCGTTGGTCGCCGGGCGGCCGCTGCCGACCCAGGTCGTCACGCCGGCGGCGAGGAGGCGACCGCTCAGCTCGAGCAGCTCGCCGCGGCGCTCGCCGGCGCCGGCGTAGTCGAGGCCGAAGGCGGCGTGCTCGTCGGCGCTCTTGGCGTCTCCGGTCCCGACGCCGGCGACGAGACGGCCGCCGCTCACGGCATCGAGGGTGACGAGCTCGCTCTCGAGGACGGCGAGCGGGACGAGCCCGACGCGGGCGACGAGGGTGCCGAGGGCGATCCGAGAGGTGATCCCCGCCACGGCGCCGAGCAGCGGCGACGGCCACAGCGCCGGCCGGCCCCGGTGCCCGATGGGCCAGAGGTGGTGGTAGGCGAAGACGCCGTGCAAGCCCGCCCCCTCGGCCTCCCGAGCTGCCTCGAACGACGGCTGGGCGCTTGGCGCGAACGACGGCAGCATCACGCCGATCTTCACCCCAAGGCGCCGTCGGTCGGGCACGGAAACACGGGTCGGTGCGCCGGTCGAGGTCACCGAGCGGCGACCGGGCGGCGCCGCGCCCGGGTCATCGAGGTCCCGACTCGACCCGCGCTCTCAGGTCACGCACCGCGGCGTGCAGGATGTGCCCCTCGGCGCGGCGCTTGACGAAGCTCGGGATCGGCACCCGGAGCTCGACGGCGAGCTCGTAGCGCACCTCTGTGCCGCCGTCGCCCGACTTCTCGAAACGGTACCGCCCGTCGAGGCGGTGGGTGATGTCCCCGTCCTTCTGCACCCAGGAGATCTCAGCCGGCGCACCTGTGTAGTCGTAGGCGAGCACGTAGCTCGTGCTGCGCCCGAACGCTCCGGCGCGGTAGCGCACGAGCGTGGCCCGTCCGGCGCCGTCCCGCTCGAGGACGTGCACCTCCTTGACGTCGGCCACCCACTCCGGGTACCGCTCGACGTCGCTGACGACGGCAAAGCAGCGCTCCGGGCTGGCGGCGACGACCATCTTCTCGGCGGTGTGCTCCACGACGGCTCTCCTCGACCGCTCTCCGGCGTCACCTGGACGACGGCACCAGACGACCGCGAGCGTAGAGGCGCGGGGACCCGAACTGGCGGACGGTCCCCGCCGCCCGGGCACCGCGGCTAGCGGACGACGATGCGCTCGCGGCGAAGGCGTCCCCGGGCGGCACGGAAGCGCAGCACGTAGCTGCCTCGGCGGAGCCTGGCGTGGCGGGCGAAGGCGAAGCGGGTGCGGCCGTGGGAGACGGCGACGAGACCGCGTACCTGGACATGACCGGCGCTCAAGAGCTCGCCGGCGACCCACTTGCCGAGGGCCGCGTGGCTCGAGACGACCTTCGTCGAGCACGTCATCCTCCTCGAGCCCGAGCTCGCCGGGCCGCAGGTGACGACCATGTCCCGCCCGGGAGCTCCGGGCGGGCCGGTGGCCCCGGTGGCACCTGTTGGCCCCGGCGAACCGGCCGGGCCCTCCGGACCGGTCGCACCGGCGGGGCCCGCAGGACCGGGGGGACCGGCCACAGGCTCGCCGGCAGCCGGCGAGCTCGCTGCCGCAGCCGGGGGTGGCGCCAGGGTCACCGCCGCGCTCGTCGCCGAGACCGTCACACGAAGGAGTGGATAGCTCACCGTCACGGTGCAGCTGACCGTGGACCCGGCCGCCGAGGCGGGCGGGGTGTAGCCCACCGCAGTCGCCCCGCCGATGGCGCCGGAGCCCGAGGACCATTGCACCGACACCGGCGACGGCTGCGCGCCGCTCCAGCTCGCCCAGCGGTCGCCCGTGCAGACGAGCGGCAGGCCTGCTTCGGCAGAACCCGTGACGCTCGGGGCGACGAGCGATGGCGCCGTCGCTCCGGTGCCGACCTCGGCGACCTTGTCGCCGGCGTTCTCGGTGAACCACATCTCGCCATCGGGACCGGCGGTGATGTCGAGCGGCTTGGCAGCCGCCGTCGGCACGGCGAATTCGGTGACCGTCCCCCAGGGCGTGATCCTGCCGACCTTGTCGCCGCCGTACTCGGTGAACCACATGTTGCCGTCGGGCCCCGGAGCGATCCCGTTGAGGTAGGCGGAAGCCGTCGGGACCGTGAACTCGGTGGCTGAGCCCGTGACGGTCATGCGGCCGATCTTCGGCGTACCGCCCCCGTACCACTCGGTGAACCAGAGGTCGCCATCAGGCCCGGCGGCGATGCCCGAGGCCTGGGCGTTCGAGGTCGGGATCGGGAACTCCGTGATCTGGCCGGACGGGGTGATGCGGCCGATGCTGTTGACGCCCCACTGGCCGAACCACATGTTGCCGTCAGGTCCGAGGGTGATCCCGTCGGGCTCGGAGCCGGCGCTCGGCAGCGGGAACTCGGTGATCTGGCCGGAAGGAGTGATGCGGCCGATCTTGTCGCCGTTGAACTCGGTGAACCACATGTTGCCGTCGGGGCCGGCAGCCATGCCCCACGGCCCCGCCGACGGCGTCGGCAGCGGGAACTCGGTGATCTGGCCGGAAGGGGTGATGCGGCCGATCTTGTCGCCGCCCTGCTCGGTGAACCAGAGGTTGCCGTCGGGGCCGACTGCGATCCCGTTCGGGGAAGCGCCCGCCGTCGGCAGGGGGTAGCTGGTGAAGGCGCCACCGGAGCTGATTCGGCCGATGGCGTCGCCGCCCTGCTCGGTGAACCAGACGGCGCCGTCAGGACCCGAGGTGATCGCGTTCGGGCCCGAGCTCGGCGTCGGGACGGCGTACTCGGCGACGGCCCCTTCGGCGACCGCGGCGGCGGCCGGCAGGGCCAGCATCCCCGCTGTTGCGGCGACGACACCGACGAGCACAGCGGCCGACGCGGCCGGTCGCCACGGCTTGAGCAGTCGCCACAGCTTGAGCATCGGCACGGCGTGGTCCTCCCTGGGACTAATCGGGCAGCTCTCTGCCCTGCGCTCGGTCGGAGAGCCAACGGCGCGCCGGGACCGTGCTTCAACATGGGTCGTGAGCAGCATCGACTCCGTCGCGCCGAGCCGGCACCGCAGGTGGCGGGCCGGCCACCGCAAGTGTCGCCAGCTGAGCGGGGCGCGTCATGTCCGCCACGAGAGCCGGGCGTGCTGCCCAGGGCGAGCTATCCGCGGCGGCGCGAAATGACACAGCTGCGCACGGCAAGATCGGCTCAGCGCGAAGCGGCGACGAGCTCCGCCTGCGCCAGCACCTCGGCGAGCTGAGCCGCCAGCACGTCGGCCGACAGCTCGGTCTCCGCACGCCGGCGCGCTGCGGTCGCGAGGTCTCGACGCAGCGCCGGGTCTCCGAGCAGGCGCCCGAGAGCGGCGACCACGAGGCGCACGTCGCCCGGCCGCTCGACGACGAGCCCGGTCCGGCCGTCGAGCACCGCCTCGTCGGCACCGCCGCTCCGGCCGGCGACGGCGGCGACGCCGCAGGCCGCAGCTTCGTTGAACACCACCCCGTAACCCTCCTGCTCGAGCCCGAGCCAGCGGGTTCGACAGAGCATCGCGAAGACGTCGCAGCACCCGTACAGCGAGGGGAGGTCGGCGTCGTCGACGCGGCCGAGGAAGCGGACAGGCGCCCGCTCGCGCCGTGATACGGAGGCGAGGCGGGGAGCGTCCCGACCCGTCCCGCCGATCAGCAAGAGAAGCCGCGGGTGCTCGGCGACAAGCGCCGCCACCGCCTCGATGAGGACGTCCATCCCCTTGCGCGGGACGAGGCGGCTGACGCTCGCCACGAGCAGGGCGTCGGGCGGGACACCGAGGCGGTGGCGCGCCGCGAGCCGCTCGGCCGGGGCAAGCGGCCGGAACCGTCCGGCGTCGACCCCGGGAGGGATGACGACGGCCTCTGGGCCGGCACCACCGAGCAGCCGGCGCGCCTCGGCAAGGGGGTAGCCGCCGGCGGCGACGAGCAGCGTCGCCCGCTCGAGCACGCCACGGGCGAGCGCTGCGGTCGCGGGCAATCTCGCCGGGACCGTCAGCTCGGCGCCGTGCAGCACGACGGCGTAGGGTCTCCCGAGGCGCCGGCCGGCAAGCCCGACGGGCAGCGTCGGGTCGAGGACGACAAGGCCGGCACCGACCTCGTCGGCGAGCCGGCGAGCCGTGCGCTCGAGGGCGGGGGTCGGCAGCAGCATCGGCATCGGCAGTCGCTCGATGCGTCGCCCCGCCCCCTCGCCGTCGTCGAAGGCCCCCGCCGCGGGATGGTCGATCGTCAGCACAGCGAACCGGTCCGGCTCGATCCGGCTCCACAGCTCCCACAGGTAGGACTGGATGCCGCCGGTCTTCGGCGGGAAGTCGTTGGTGACGAGCAGGTGCGTCACCGAGAGCCCCCCCGGCACGGACCCGCCCGGCACGGACCCGAGCAGACGGGTGAGACGGCGCGCGCGGGCTTAGCCCGCTCGGCGGCGGTGACGCAGCGCCGGCACGAGACCGGCGCCGTGCAGCAGGCGCACCGCCCGCTCCTCGGCCGCGTCGATGACGATCGCCTCGCGCGGATCGCGGCCGACGATGAAGCTGACGACGCAGTCGTCGCAAGCGGTGCTGCGCTCGAGCACGCAGTCCTCGCAGGAGATCGTGATCGATGCAGATCCCATCGGCGTTCCCTTCGTCCGGCGGGTGCTCCCCGCGCGTGCGGCTTCGGGACGATGATGGCAGGAGGGTGTGTCAGCGGGTCTCCCGGCGGCACGGGAGCGCGGCAGGACGTGGCACGACGCTGAACGCTACCGCGGGGCGTCGCGGCGCCGGCGGCCTCGACCTCGGGGGCAGGGAGGGAGGCCGCCGGCGCCGGGCGGTGGCTCCGGCGCCGAAGGCGAGCCCGCCGGGCTGCACCTCGAGGCCGCCGAGCTCGAACGGGCTGACCGTGCCGGTCTGCAGGTTGATCGTGCCGAGGTAGTTCGGCGGGAATCCCGGGCGGGGGCAGTCCGCCGGTGCGTTGCCGGCGTCGCACGGCGAGACGGCGACGACCGGCGAGCTGGGCGTGAAGTGGCGGTTCAGCACGTCGACGATGTCGGCCGACGAGTCGGTGATGTAGAGCGTCCCCGTCGCGGCCGTCGGCCAGCGCAGGTCGTCGATCGACTGCGACAGCTTCAGCACCGAGAGGGTGCCGCCGCCGACGAAGACCACCTCCTTGTCGCCTTGGGAGTCGAGGGCGAGGTCGCCGGCAAAGCGCGAGCTTGTCGTCGGCACGACGGTGCTCGAGTCCGGGTCGGTGAGCGCCAGCGAGACCGAGGAGGCGTTGCCGGCCCCGGCGTTGGCGACCGTCGCCGTGTCCTCGTCGAAGAACAGCGGCGAGACCTGCGCGACGTGGGTCGCGGGGTTGAGGATCACCCGGTAAGCGGCGGGGTACGAGCCGTTCGGGGCGGCGGCCTGCGTGCCGCCGAGGGTGCCCGGCGCCGATGCCGAGACGACCATCTCGCCCTGCCAGAAGGAGACGGCGTCGGTGCCGCCGTTGTGCGGGAGCGGGTTGACGCTGTAGGCGTAGTGGACGGTCGCCCCGTTCGCCGGGTCGATGAGGAACAGCGACGAGTTGGCGTCCTCGTTGACCGTGGCGACGACC
This sequence comes from Acidimicrobiaceae bacterium, assembly GCA_027306715.1. GTDB lineage: Bacteria > Actinomycetota > Acidimicrobiia > Acidimicrobiales > Bog-793 > DAHUZG01. The sequence continues at coordinate 6,653 of DAHUZG010000409.1, read as the reverse complement.
TGACCGGTGGTCGGGTCGGCGGTGAGACCGTCGACGTGGCCGGTGATCGACCACCAGCGCACGACGCTGCCGTCGGCTGTGATCTCGACGACCTTGCTGGCGCGAGCGCCGGTCGTGCTCGGCTGGCCCTGCGGCCCGACTCCGTTCTGGAAAGCGACGAAGAGCCGGCCGCCGCTCGTCGTGATGTCGTCGGGCTGGGTCGCCCCGACGGTGACGCCGGAGAAGATGGTGTGGAGCTGGGCGGCACCTGTCACGTCGCCGGGAGACGTGGTGCTGGCGAGTGCCGGCGGCGACGCTGCTGCTGTCTGGGCGGCGACGGCGCCGGCGGCAAACAGGACGGCGAGGCCGACGGTGACCCGCAGCCGGCGGCGCAACGCGTGTACAGCTACGGAACGGGCTCGCGATCGCATGAAGCTCCCCTCGAGTCGTGCGCGGAATGGAACGCCCCGTTGTAACCTGGGCAGGTGACGTGCAGGTGTTGCGGGCACGACGCGCAGCCGACGCCGCGATGACCGATGACTGAATTCTCTGCGACGTCACTCCGTCGCGGCTCACCACCGGCGCAAGCGCCGGCGGGCATGGCTCAGCCCGCTTCGGTGAGCGACTCGTGCAGCGCCTGGACGGCTCGGGCACGATGGCTGAGCGCTGCCTTCTCGTCGGCGCGCATCTCCGCGAAGGTACGGCCGTCGCTGCCGTCGGGGACGAAGACGGGGTCATAGCCGAACCCCGTCGCGCCGCGGGCGGCGTCAGCGATCGTCCCCTCGACGACACCTTCGGCGGCGATCTCGCGCCCGTCGGGGTAACGCAACATCGTGACGCTGACGAAGCGGGCGCGCCGACCGATGCCGGCGCCGCGCCCGGCCAGCTCCGAGAGGAGCTTCGCCACGTTGTCGGCATAGGTCGCTCCCGGGCCGGCATATCGGGCGGCATGGATCCCCGGCGCTCCCCCGAGGTCGAGCACCTCGAGGCCGGTGTCGTCGGCGAGAGCCGGCTCGCCCGTCGCCGCCGTCAGTGCGGCGGCCTTCAGCCGGGCGTTGGCGGCAAGGGTCGTGCCGGTCTCCTCGACCTCGGGTACCGAGGCCGGCCGATCGAGCAGCACCACACCCGGCGCCACCGCGGCGACGAGCTCCCGCAGCTCTGCCGCTTTGTGCGGGTTGGCCGAGGCGATGACGAGCCGCAGAGGCCAGCCGCAGGCGAGGGCGGCGGTCGGTCGTACGCTCACCGGGCCACGACGAGAGGCAGCTCCCGGGCGGGAGGCGGCTCGGCGAGCAGCTCGTCCTGGGCCGCGATCAGGCGTGCGATACCCGACTCGGCGAGCCCGAGAAGCTCGTCGAGCTGCCGGCGGCTGAAGGCGGCGTGCTCGGCGGTGCCCTGCACCTCGATGAAGCGTCCGGAGCCGGTCATGACGACGTTCATGTCGACGTCGGCGCGCGAGTCCTCGGAATACGGGAGGTCGAGCAGGCAGGCGCCGTCGACCACGCCCACCGAGACCGCGGCGAGGCGCTCCTCGAGAGGACGGCGGGCGAGCACGCCGGCGGCGAGCAGGCGGCTGCAGGCGTCGTGGAGGGCGACGTAGGCGCCGGTGACGGCGGCCGTGCGGGTCCCGCCGTCGGCTTGCAGCACGTCACAGTCGAGCACCACCTGGCGCTCGGCGAGCGCCCCGAGGTCGCACACGCCGCGAAGAGCCCGACCGATCAGTCGCTGGATCTCCTGGGTGCGACCGGACTGCCGGCCGCGGGCGGCCTCACGCGCCACCCGCTCGGGCGACGAGCCGGGCAGCAGCGAGTACTCCGCCGTCACCCAGCCCTTGCCGGTGCCGCGCAGCCAACGCGGCGCCTCGGGCTCGACCGAGGCGGTGCAGAGCACCTTGGTGCGGCCCATCACGGCGAGCACCGAGCCGGCGGCGAACTCGGTGTAATCACGCACGAGAGAGAACGGGCGCAGCTCGTCGGCCGCTCTGCCGTCGGCACGGGGTGGCGCGGGGTTGCTCACGAGGCTCCTCTCGGGTCAGCGCGACCCTACACAGCAGCTGGCGAGGGCGGCCACGCCGTTGCGGACTGCTGGAGCCCGCGGCCTTATAGGCGGCGGGATAGCGACGAGATCAACGAGCAGGCGGCGCCAGGACAAGGGGCTCGGCGGACTCGAGCTCGGGGCCGAGCAGCTTGCGCCCGAGCCGGGTGAACGAGTCGAGGTCCCCCGAGGAGAGGAAACGGGCGGTTCCGCCACGACCCGGATCGCCGGCGAGATCGCTCGATCCGAGGACCATCCGCACGTCGAACGCGGTCTCGTCGGCGGAGGAGACAAGGACGACGTCCCTCCCCATGACGTCGCTGATGGTGCGGGCGAGGAACGGATAGTGGGTACAGCCGAGAAGCAGCGTGTCGACCTGCTGCTGGCGCATCGGCGCCAGCAGTCGCTCGGCGAGCACGTGCACCTGGTCTGTCACCGTCTCGCCGCGCTCGACGAACTCGACGAAGCCGGGGCAGGCGAGGCAGGCGAGCTCGACGTCGAGGCCGAGGCGCCCGAGAGCAGCCGGATAGGCGCCCGAGGCGATCGTCCCGACGGTGCCGATGACGCCGACGCGGCCGCTCGAGCTCGCCTTCGCGGCGGCCCGAAGGCCGGGCTCGATCACGCCGACGACCGGGACGCCGAACGGCACGGCCAGCTCGACGAGCTCGTCGAGGGCGACGGCGGTGGCGGTGTTGCAGGCGATGACGACGAGCTTGACGCCCTCGCGCTCGACGAGGTGGCGGGTGATGTCCCGGCTGAACGTGGCGACCTCGGCCGCCGGGCGGGGGCCGTACGGATAGCGGGCCGTGTCGCCGACGTAGACGACGTGCTCGCCGGGGCAGAGGTCGATCAGGGCCCGGGCCACGGTGAGGCCGCCGAACCCGCTGTCGAAGATCCCGATCGGGCGCCTGTCCACCGGATCTGAAGCTAGCCGAGCGACTCACGACAGGCGTGGATCCGCCAGCATCGAGCCGGGCGCCTGCTCAGATCAGGCTTACCCGCTCGTCGCTCCTCGTCGGGCGCCCGGTGAGCAGCATCAGCGCCGCGGCGGCCAGCGGCCCGGCGGCGGCGAGACGCCCGGCGATCTCGCACGAGGCGGCGATCGACGGCTGCATCGTCGCCGGAACTGTCGCCCCGGTGGCGCGAGCAAGGTCGAGGCCGTGCACCGCCAGCTCGAAGGTCCTCGTCGGCAGGTAGCCGGCCAGGGTCATCGTCCCGGGGGCGAGCACGAGGACGGCGTCGTCGGCCGTCCGCTCGACGAGCTCCTCCGCCTCTCGTGCCAGGCGGGCGACGTGGCCGGCAGGGTCGTGTCCGAGCGCCAGGCCGGCTTGTCGACCGCGCTCGGCGATCGACTCGTCGAGGCGTGCCTTGGCCTCGGGGTCGGCCTCGGTCCCGGCAAAGACGGCGCGATAGTAGGCGACGGCATCGGCGAGTGGCTGGAGGGTGGGTGGCCGATCGGCGCCGAGGTAGGTGGCGATGAGCGAGAGCGAGCGGCTGGCATGGCCGACGAGCTCGCGCACCGACCACAGTCCGAGGCCCGGCAGCTCCCACTGGTCGGGACCGACGGCGGCGACGAGATCGGCAAAGCCTCGCGTCGCGCTCTGGAACTCCACCCGCCAGCTCGCCATGCCATCTCCGCCCACCGGCTCGCTCCCCTGTAGTTGGCGACCGCGCCGGGCCGGTAGGCTCTGCCCCGACCCGGAACGATCCAGCATGTCACGGGCTCGTCGAGGGTGGGTCGAGGGTGGGGAGCGCCGCCGCTCACCGCCCGCCCGCCGATCTAGAAGTAGATGACCTTCTTGGCCCGCTCGGCAACCTCGTCGAGATCGCCGGTCCAGGCGCCGGTCGACAGGTACTTCCAGCCACCGTCGGGCGAGACGACGACGAGGGTGCCGCGATCGATCCGGCGCGCACAACGGACCGCGCCGGCGATGGCAGCACCGGTCGAGATGCCGGCGAACACACCGATCTCGGCGAGGCGGCGAGTCCAGGCGATCGAGTCGCGAGGGCTGACCATCGTCTTCCGGTCGAGCAGCTCGGCGCCGCCGCAGAGCTCGAAGATGGGCGGCACGTAGCCGTCGTCGAGGTTCCGCAACCCGTCGACCATCTCTCCGGTCGGCGGCTCGACCGCCCAGACCTCGATGGAGGGATCGTGCTCTTTCAGGTAGCGACCGACGCCGAGCAGCGTGCCGCTCGTCCCGAGGCCGGCGACGAAGTGCGTGATCTCCGGACAGTCGCGAAGGATCTCCGGCCCGGTGCTCTGGTAATGAGCCTTCGGGTTGGCAGCATTGGCGTACTGGTAGAGGAAGACCCACTCGGGGTGCTCGGCGGCGAGGCGCTGGGCGAGCCGGACGGCACCGTTCGAACCTTCTGAGCCCGGCGAGTCGACGATCTCGGCACCCCACAGCTCGAGCAGCTGCCGGCGCTCAGGCGAGACGTTCGCCGGCAGCACGACCTTGAGGTCGTATCCCTTCACCCGGCAGACGAGCGCCAGACCGATGCCCGTGTTGCCGGATGACGGCTCGATCAGCGTGGCACCCGGCGCCAGGATGCCACGCGCCTCGGCGTCCTCGACCAGCGAGAGGGCGACGCGGTCCTTCACCGATCCGCCGGGGTTCTGTCCCTCGAGCTTGAGGACGATCGCGGCCTCGGGGTTCGGGCTGAGCGACGAGACGTCGACCATCGGCGTGTTCCCGATCAGGTCGAGCACGCTGCGAGCGACGGTGCGGGTCGAGGCGCCCGCCGCGGGGCTCACCGCCGGCGCCGCCGTGGCGATGCCAGCACTGCCGTCGGCGCCGCGGGGGCGCCGTCAAAAACGGCGTCGCCCCGACCGCCGCAGCCTCCCGCGACCGCTGGCAGGATCGAGACGACGTCACCGGACACGACCTTGGTCTCGAGCTTGTCGAGGTAACGGACGTCGTCATCGTTCAGGTAGACGTTGACGAAGCGGTGCAGCGAGCCGTCATCGGTGAGGACCTGCCCCGACAGGGCCGGGTGAGCGACGGCGAGCGCCTGCAGCGCCTCGCCGACCGTCGACGCGTCCACCTCGACGACCGACTGCCCCCCGGCGGCACCGCGCAGCAACGTCGGCAAGCGCACCTCGACCGCCACAAGCTCCCTCCGCTCTCGGGCCGGCGCCTGTCGCCGCGAGAGCCGCGACGGGAGCCTCTGAATCCTGACCTGTCAGGTCGTATTCTAGCCGGCCCGATCCGCACGCCGCCCCGGGGTGCCCGAGGGCGGAACGGCTGGCCGCTCCTCCTCGACGAGCACCGGCTCCTCGCTGACGCCGCCCTCGACGATGCGGTAGGAGCGCACGGAGGGCAGGTCGTGGCGGAGCGAGACGAGGACGTAGTGCCACGTCGGGTCTGGTGCCTGGCCGACGTCGGTCGGAGAGGGGTACGGATCGGTGTGGGTATGGGAGTGGAAGACGCCGGCGATGACGAGGCCGGCCGTCTCGGCGTCGCGATCGGCACGAAGGTGGTCGAGCGGGTGGACCGTGTACAGCCGCGCCGACCCGGCAGCGTTGCGCGTCGGATAGCAGCGCTCCACGAGCGCCAAGCCGGGCGGCGTGGCGATCAGCCCGCACCCCTCCTCGGGGTAGGCCGCGAGGCAGTGGGCGACCATCTCGTCGAGGTGGCGCCGGGAGATGAGAAGGGCCTCGGTGGACGTCGGCGCCATCGCCGCCAGACGGTACCGTGTGGCGCCGTGCCATCCAAGACCAAGCCATCGAGCAGGGACGGCAACAACCGGCGCATCGCGCTCAACCGGCGCGCCCGCCACGAGTACGACATCCTCGAGACCTTCGAGTGCGGCATCGAGCTGCGCGGCGCAGAGGTCAAGGCACTGCGCGCCGGTCAGGTATCGCTGCAGGACGCCTACGCTCGGGTCGACCACGCCGAGCTCTGGCTGATCGGCGCCCATTTCGCTCCGTACGAGCACGCCACCGGGTTCGGCCGGGTCGACCCCGACCGCACGCGCAAGCTCCTCATGCACCGGCACGAGATCGACGAGCTCGCCGGCCGGGTGGCTCAGCAGTCGCTGACGCTCGTCCCCCTCGCCCTTTACTTCACAGAGGGCCGGGCCAAGCTCGAGCTGGCGCTGGCACGGGGACGTCGGCTGTACGACAAGCGGCGAGCGCTCGCCGAGCGGGACGCCAACCGGGAGGCGGCCCGGGTGATCCGGGAGTACCAGCGGCGATAGCTCCGCGGCCGAAGTGGCGGCGCCCGCCCGGCTGTATCATGGGGGGGCGCCCAGGTCGGGCGCCTGCCGCCCTCAGGCGGCCGACCACCCCGGGGGGGACAGGCTTCGACTCTGGTCGTCGAGGTGGGTGAAGCGAGCCGTGGTCTCCGGAGCCACGTTAAAGAGCCGGAAAACACTACAAACGCCGAGCCTCAGCTCGCGCTTGCTGCCTAACTAGCAGCAACGTCTGTCCGGCCCCAGCCCCGCGGGTCGGTCGCAGGCGTCATCTAGCGGGGATTACCCGGTTGTCGCTGTCAGCGAGACAGGCGGGGAAATTTTACGCTGGCTGGGGTCCTGCGCCGATGCCGGTGGCGAGGCGGGACCTGAGATCTCACCGCCGGCTGCGCTCGGAGAAGCCCCATCGAGAAGCCGGAGGACGCGGGTTCGATTCCCGCCACCTCCAC
>DAHUZG010000401.1 GCA_027306715.1 Acidimicrobiaceae bacterium | reverse complement strand
CGGCGCCGTCGCACAGGTCGACCTCGGCGTGCGCGCCCATCGCAACCGCACCCTCGGCGAGCTCGCCTTCCAGGCGCGGGAGGTGATGGCAAGCGCGCTGGCCCGCACGGTCATCCCCGCCCGGTGACGACGAGCAGGCTGGTCGTGGCCGCCAACAGGGGACCGGCCTCGTTTCGCATCGGAGACGGCGGCGAGCTCGTCGCCCACCATGCCGCCGGGGGGCTCGCCCCGAGCCTCGTCCGAGCGCTCTCGGGGCGCAAAGCCGTCTGGGTCGCCGCCGCCGGCTCGGAGGCAGAGCGCCGGGCACTGCACGAGGGCAAGCTGCCGGCTCTCGACGGTGGCGCCGAGCTGCGCCTCGTCGACCTCGACCCGGCGGTCTACTCGGCTGCCTACCGCGTCATCTCCAACGCCACCTTGTGGTTCTGCTACCACGGCATGTTCGACCAGGTGCACCGGCCGGTGCTGGACCGGCGGTGGTACGAGGCGTGGGAGGGCTACCGGGCCTACTGCTCGGCTTTCGCCGAGGAGGTCTCGGCGTCAGCGGACGACGGTGCCACCGTCGTCGTCAACGACTACCACCTCGCCCTGCTCGGAGCGATGCTCGCCGAGCGCCGGCCGGATCTGCGGACGGTCCACTTCGCGCACACGCCCTTCTCCGACCCGGCCGAGCTGCGGGTGCTCCCCGTCGCCATCCGCCGCCAGCTGCTCGAGGGGATGGCCGGCTTCGGCCGATGCGGCTTCCACACCCCGCGCTGGGCCGACGCCTTTGCCCGCTGCGCCGCTGTTGAGCAGGTGCGGACGCCGCCGCCTTTTGTCGCCCCGCTCGGCAGCGACCCGAGCGAGCTCCTCCCCGTCGCCGCCTCGGCGCGGGTCGGCGAGATCGTCGAGCGGCTCGAGGAGCGGCTCGACGGGCGGCGCCTGATCCTGCGCAGCGACCGGGTCGAGCCGGCGAAGAACTCGCTGAGGGGCTTCCTGGCCTTCGCCGAGCTGCTCGAGCGCTCGCCGCAGTGGCGCGATGAGGTCCTCTTTGTCGCCCGCGCCTACCCCTCGCGGGAGGAACTACCCGAGTACCTCGCCTACCGCAGCGAGGTTCAGCACCTCGTCGAGCGGATCAACGATGTCCACGGCCGGCCGGGTCGCCCGGTCATCGAGCTCGTCGTCGAGGACGACTTCGAAGCGAGCCTCGCCGCCTACACCCGCTACGACGTCCTGCTCGTCAACTCCCTACGCGACGGCATGAACCTCGTGGCCAAGGAAGGGCCGCTGCTCAACCGCCGCGACGGCGTGCTCGTGCTCTCGCGGGAGGCAGGCGCCTTCACCGAGCTCGAGGGCCCAGCCCTCGAGGTCGAGCCCTTCGACGTCAGCGGCACCGCCGAGGCGATCGAGGCGGCACTGGCGATGGGCGGCGACGAGCGTTCGCGGCGCGCCAGGGAGCTCGCCGCGCGGGCCACAGCGCACCCGCCGGCGGACTGGCTCGCCGCGGTGATCGCTCACGCCCGCCGCCCCGGCGACTCCGGCTGAGCTCAGCCACCGCCCCACCGCTGCCGTTGCACTGCCGCCAGCAGCTCGCCGAGCAGGGCGAGCACCGCCGGCGGCCCGTCGAGAACGAGGTCGGACCGCTCGATCAGCGCTGGGGGCGACTCGGCGCTCGTCACGGCCACCTTCAGCGCACGAAACGCTGAGCCGGCAGCGAGCTCGTCGAGGGCGTCGAAGGCCGGCAGGTCGCCGAGGTCGTCGCCGATGAAGCAGCCGGCCGCCGCCCCGGCGCAGAGCAGTCTCACGACGTCGCCCTTGTCCCCCGACTGCGGCGGCGAGAGCTCGAGCGCCATCCGCCCGCGGTGAACGACGAGACCGCTCGTTGCCGCGATCGCACCGGCGAGGGCGGTGACGGCGTCCTCGACCGCCGGCGCTGTCCGCCAGTGCAGCCCGATGCTCAGCCCCTTCTCCTCGACGAGGGCGCCCGCCGGTGCGTTGGCTCGCAGCTGCTCGGCGGCGGCGCCGGCAACCGCTCGCCAGCGGGCGGCGTCGAAGCCGGGGCTGTTGAGAGCGGCGACCCGGGCGCCGCCCGGTGCCGCCTCCTCGAGGCCGTAGAGACCGAAGGCCCGAAGGCGCGAGGCCGACTCGAGGCCGAGACGCTCGGCGAGAAAGCTCGCCGGCCTCCCCGAGACCACCGCCACCGCGGCAAGCTTGCCGGCG
>DAHUZG010000400.1 GCA_027306715.1 Acidimicrobiaceae bacterium | reverse complement strand
CGCCGCCGCTGCCGGCGGGCGTGCGCACAGCGGCTCGGTCGGCGCGTCGGAGACGGCGCCGCATCAGGGGTCGGCGGCCGCGGCCGGCGCCCGCCCGTGAGCCCGCCGGAGGGCGCAGGCCCCCCCGCGGGGTTGCTGCTCACCGGCGGTCGCTCCTCGCGGATGGGACGTGACAAGGCGACGATCCGCCTCGCCGACGGGCGCAGCTTCGCCGAGCGGGCGGCGACGCTGCTCGGCGCCGTGGCCGCCCCGGTGCTCGAGGTCGGTCCGGGGGTGTCGGGCCTGCCGTCGGTGCTCGAGGACGTTCCGGGCTCGGGACCCCTGGCGGCGGTCGTGGCCGGATGGCGCGCCCTGCGCCGCCTCGGCGGCTCGGCGCCGGTGCCGGCGGCGGCGCTCGTGCTGGCCTGCGACCTGCCGCTCGTCGCCCCCGAGCTGCTGGCCTGCCTCGCCGGCTGGCCCGACGGCGCCGACGTCGTGCCACTGGTCGCCGGCCGAGCGCAATTGTGCTGCGCGCGCTACGGCGCCGCCTCTTTCGAGCGCGCCGGAGCGCTCCTCGCCTCGGGGCGCCGCGACCTCGCCGCGCTCGTCGCGCCCGAGGTGACCTGGCTCGGCGCCGATGAGATCGGCGAGCTCGCCGGCACGATCACCGATGCCGACACCCCCGAGGAGCTTGCCGCCCTCGGCCTGGCCCTGTCGCCGGGATGAGCCTCGCCAGCGGGCCGATGCCGGTCGGCCTCGTGCAGGACGACCGGTCGGGCCGAACCCGAAGCGTCCGCGTCCTGGCGCTCAGCGGCGGCTCGGTGTCGGTACGCCCGGAGACCCTCGTGGCAGAGGAGCCGCTCGAGATCCGCGTCTCGGCGAGGGGAGCCGTCCCGGTAGCCGTCGGCGTCACGATGCGCACGCCCGGGCACGACTTCGAGCTCGCCGCCGGGTTCCTGCTCACCGAGGGCCTGGTCACCTCGCCGTCGTCCTACCGCCGCCTTCGCTACTGCGGGCTCGAGGAGAACGAGTCCCAGCGCTACAACATCGTCACCGCCGAGGTCGACGAGCCGCTCGAGATCGAGGGCCGCCAGCGTGCGACGACGATGAGCTCCAGCTGCGGCCTGTGCGGCACGGCCACGCTCGACCAGCTCGAGAGGCGCTGCGCGGCGCTCGCGCCAGGGCCGGTCGTGGCCGCCTCGAGGCTGCTCGCACTGCCCGAGACCCTGAGGCAGGGGCAGGTGGTGTTCGACAAGACCGGAGGGCTGCACGCCGCCGGCCTGTTCGACACCGAGGGGCTGCTGCTCGCCGTGCGAGAGGACGTCGGGCGACACAACGCCGTCGACAAGCTGATCGGTTGGGCGGGATTGCAGCGCAGGCTGCCGCTCTCCCGCCACGTGCTCGTCGTGTCGGGCCGGCTCAGCTTCGAGATCGTGCAGAAGGCCGCCGTCGCCGGCATCCCGATCCTCGTCGCCGTCTCGGCACCGTCGAGCCTCGCCGTCGCCACGGCGACGCGGCTCGGGATGACGATGCTCGCCTTCGTCCGTGACGGGCAGGGCAACCTCTACACCTGCCCTGAGCGCGTCGAGCTCGACGGGCCGAGCGCCTGAGCCCGGCTCGAGGCCGCCGGGGCCGGTCCCGGATCCTTGCCGCGAGACACCTCGGTGCTCGCGGGCCCGGACGCCTCTGACCGGAGCTCGCCCACAGAAGTTCGTCCGACGTTCGCCCGCCGTTCAGCAGGCGTTCGCGACCCGTTCGGGTAGGCGTCATAAGGGTTGCTTAGCCTCCCCTCGTCTCGCAGCATCCAAGAGGAGGGGCTTCATGACAGCCAACAGCAGACGGAACAGTCGCGCCGTCAAGGTCTTCGCACCGGTTCTCGCCGGGCTCGCTGCCGCCGGCACGGTCGCCGCCGCCGGCAGCGCGGGGGCGTCCGAGCACCCGGCCGCGACACACCCGGCGGCGGCCAAGGTGCCGCTCGTCGTCTACTCGGCCCAGGGCTACGACCATGCGATGACGCAGGCCTTCCAGAAGGCGACGGGGATCAAGGTCGAGCTCGACGACAACTCGACCGGCCCGCTGCTCACCCAGATCCAGGCGACTCTCAACAACCCGAAGTGGGGCCTGCTCTGGGTCGACGGTGCCACCGCCTTCGCCGCCCTTGACTCCGAGCACATGCTGGTGCGGGGCTTCGAGCCGACGGTGTCGTGGAACAAGCTCGGCACCGCCAGCGTCCCGAAGGACAAGAGCTACGTCCCGACCGGCGTGACGCTGATGGCGGCGATGGTCTACAACGAGGCCAAGGTGACGAACCCGCCGACCAGCTGGCAGGCGCTCCTCTCCCCGCGGTGGAAGGGCCAGATCGGGATGGACGACCCGTCCCAGTCCGGTCCGACCTATCCCTTCGTCGCCGGGATGATGCAGCACCTCGGCGGGATCAACCAGGGCGAGGCGTACTTCAAGGCGCTCAAGGCGAACGGGCTCGTGATCAACCCGACCAACGGCCCGACTCTGGGGGCGCTCGGCAGCGGGCAGATCAACATCGCCCTCGTCCAGTCGTCGGCCGGAATCGGCGCCCAGCTCAGCTCGAAGGGCATCGGGCTCAAGTACCTCGACCCGGTGACGCTTCTCCCGAGCGCCATCGGGATCGACCGCAAGGCTCCCAAGATCGAGCAGCAGGAAGCCGAGGAGTTCGCCACCTACGTGCTCTCGAAGCGGGGCCAGAAGGTGATGCAGAGCGGGGACCCGACCGGCGACTCGCTCTACTATCCCGTGCTTAACGGCGTCAAGCCGCTGAAGGCGCTCCCCTCGCTCGCCTCGGTGAAGACCCAGACGATCAACCCCTACGCCTGGGGCCCGCGTGAGGCTGCCGTCAACAGCTGGTTCGACACCAACATCACCCAGTAGTCACCGTCCTGAAGCGGCGCCCGCGGACCGCGCCGGCGGCCCCTGGCGCCTCGGGCGCCAGGGGCCGCCGCAGTGCGGGAGACATCGTCAACATCCACGGGAGGAGGTCGGCGAGCCGATGACGTCGGTGCTCACCGAGGGCCTGACGCAGCGGCCAGAGGTGACTGTCGGGCGCGGTGGCGACAAGCCGAGAGGCCTCCGCCGGCTGCGCCGGTCTGGCGCGGCGCGGATGGCCAGCGGCGCCGTGCGGCGCTCGGCCCAGCCGGCGGTGTGGATCCTCATCTCGCTCGCCATCCTCGCGCCGTGCGTGTGCTTCCTCGTCACGGCGTTCTCGCCGAAGCTGTTCGACCAGGTCCCGCTCTATGATCCGGCGCACTGGACGATCACGCACTGGTGGACCTGGCACTATTTCGTCGAGGCCGTCACCGGCGGCGAGATGGCCTCGCTCGTCAACTCGATCTGGGTCTCCTGTGCGGCTGCGGGGATCGGCATCGCCGTCGGCTTCCCGGTCGCCTGGATCCTGCACCGCACCGACCTGCCCTTCCGCCGCATTCTCGGCGGCTCGATGTGGCTCGTGCTGATCGTCCCGTCGTGGGTTCCGTCGGTCGGCTGGGAGACCCTCGTCGCGCCCGACAGCCTGCTGTTCCGGGCCCACCTCGGCGCGTCGTGGATGACCACCTTGATCATGGGGCCGTTCGGCGTCGTGCTCGTGCTCGGGATTCGCAACGTGCCGTTCGCGTTCCTTGCGACCACCGCCGCGCTCGCGGGCCTGGGGCAGGAGTACGAGGACGCTGCTCGCGTCCATGGCGCCTCGCGTCTGCAGGCGATCCGCGTGGTCGCGCCGATCATCGCGCCCGCGATCTGGTCGGCGATCGCGATCGGCTTCGCCGAGGCGGTCAGCGACTTCGGTGTGGCCGCGACGATCGCCTACCAGGCCAACTTCAAGCTCGGCACATACCAGCAGTACGCGGCGATCAACAACTTCCCGCCGAGCTTTCCGACGGCAGCGTCGATGGCGTGGCTGCTG
>DAHUZG010000399.1 GCA_027306715.1 Acidimicrobiaceae bacterium | reverse complement strand
TTCCGAGTGGACAGCCGGAGTCGAGCGTAGCCACGGGAAGGTGGTGTCGCGGATGGAATGCCTCGAGAGGCGACGCGAAAGGCCGACACGCCGGGCGAGGCCTAGATTGCGGTCAGGCTTCGGGTCATGTGCTTTGGCACGTTCTCGTATCGGCGTGGCAGCCACTGCCGAGTTTTTTTGGCCAACTGCAGTAGCGCCATCTCGCCAGGTCAGCCCCTCCGCGCATCCGCCCACGCACTCCGAGCGCGGATCCAGGCCCTTGCGTGGCCGCAGAGGCGGCCCGTACTGTGCCCATCGCAACGCCGAACCAAACATGCCGATGACAGAGCCGACCTTTCCTTCTCGCTCGGAGCTGGCGCGCACTGCGGCGCCGGACTTCGTAGCCAGCGTTCCGAGTGCTCGGAGCGTGGCTCAACCGACTGCTCGCCGAGGGGCTGTGACGAAGCTGAAGTGCCCGCTTCCTCCCTCGGAAAGCCGTGTCCGGGCCGATTCGGGAAAAGGTGGCCCCGTCAGCGACGAGCTGTCGTTGCCGCTCTGCCGCACGAGGCCGCCGCTCGTAGCGGCCGCTCTCGTCGAGCTTCCTCGTCCCCGCCGACCCATCTCGCGTCGCCGGTGTCACGACGAACGGTTGCTCCCCATCCAGACCTGACCCTGCACCCGCCAGCAGCGCCCATCGCCGCCGGCTACCGCCGCTGACGACGAGAGCTCAATCCCTGACCACCGCAGAGCAACAGATAGAGAGCGCCACGTACGCGCCGAGACTCTGCGCTCGGCACACGGAGATGCCTGCTCGCAGACGAGCCGCCGACGTGCCGCCCGGCCATTCTGAAACTGGCTGCGCGACAGCCCGACCATGAGGAGCTCATTCCATGACTGCACGCCCGATGCTGCTTCGTCGGCTGTTACTTCTCGCTGCTTCGGTCCTCGGGATCGGCGCCGTCACGACGACGGTCGCGCTCGGCCAGCGCACCGCTCCTGCGCGGTACCGTCTCGTTGCTTTGAGGGACCAGCGGCAGGCCGCAGTGATCGCTGCTCTCTACGGCAAGCAGGCGCTGTGGGCCTGGGATCCTGCCGCCCAGAGCTATCGCTCGACGGCGAACTACTCGCCGAGGGCAGGAGCCACGCTCTACACGCCGGCGGTACGCGCAGCGGCGTTGGACAGCGCTCTCGGTGGGATCAGCGCGGCCGTGCGCGTCGTCGGTGCCTCGGCCGGCACGACCGCATCGGGAGGCCGGCATCGCTCGGCTGATGGGGGCTCGACGACCACGACGAGCGCTCCGCTCCCCCGGAGCGTCTCCGGACGAGACACCCGGATCTTCACCGCCCCGACCGACCCGCCCACGTCGACGACCGCGGCGCCTCCGACGACCACGGGCGCGCCGCCTCCGACGACCGCGGCTGCGCCGCCTCCGACGACCGCGGCTGCGCCGGTCTCACCCGCCTCGAGCGCAGCCGGCCCCTGGGTGCTCAAGTTCGACGACGAGTTCAACGGTTCGTCGCTCGACACGAGCAAGTGGACGCCGTACTGGTTCTCGAACGGCTCGACCTCGAACGGGACGACGATGGACTCGTCCAACGTCTCGGTCTCGGGCGGGATGCTCGATCTCGCGCTCAACTCCGGCTCGGGCGGGCTTGTCTCGACCAACGGCAAGTACCAGTTCACGTACGGATACGCCGAAGCGCGTATCTACCTGCCCGCCGGCGGCTCCCAAGGGGCCACCTGGCCGGCGTTCTGGGCCGACGGCCAGTCCTGGCCGACCGACGGCGAGATGGACGTCATGGAAGGCCTGAGCGGCCAGGCGTGCTTCCACTTCCACTCCGATGCCGGCGGCCCGGGCGGCTGCGCCAGCGGCAACTTCTCGGGCTGGCACACCTATGGCGCCGACTGGGAGCCCGGCAGCGTCACCTACTACTACGACGGCCAGAAGGTCGGCACGATCACGACCGGCATCACCTCCCAGCCGATGTACCTGATCCTCGAGAACTCCGGTGGGTCCTTCGGCGGCCCCGCGCTCTATCCCTCGACGATGCAGGTCGACTACGTGCGGGTCTGGCAGCACAGCTGACGCCGAAGCACTGAAGCTCCCGGAGGTGGGCAGGCGGGAAAAGGTGCCCTGCCGCCTCCACCTGGTGCACCGGCCAGGGCGGCCGCCTCCGGCGTGAGTGCCGGAGGCGGTGCCGCGACCGTTCGTCCCCCGCCCTGGGGACCGCCGGTCGCTGTGCGCCCGCAGGACCCGCTCGCCCGTCGCCGGGCGTCGCACCTACAATCGCCACCGTCGCGATGACCTGCGGCGATGCTGCCGATGCGCAGCGCCGTCGCGATGCTGGCGTCTGGCTCTGGCTCCCGCCGTTGGGCAGTGCCGCCGGCGACTCGGCGCGGGATGCCGGCCTCGGCCGGAGCGAACAGAGGAGCGTCTCATCTCCGAGGTGACGGTCAAGCAAGCGGGCGCCGTCGGCAGCAGTAGCAACGAGGCGCCGGCGTCGCTGTTGAGCGTCGCCGTCGGCTGCGGCTGGCAGCTCGCCGAGCTGGCTTCGTTGCTCGCCGATCCGCGGCTCGGGGTCGCCGGCCGGCGCCCGCTCGCCGACAACCTCGGGCGCACCCTCGGCCATCGCATCGCCACCCTCGGTCTGGCGCGCCAGGACGGCGGCCCGATCTCGACCGCAGGCCTCGGCAGCATCGGCGACGACACCACCACGGCGAGCGCGCTGCGCTCGGTTCTCGCCCTTCACGCGGCCGTTCTCGAAGGCCTTGACCGGCACTCCGCAGTGCACCTGCGTGTTGAGCTACGGACCGCCTACGAGCTCGGTCGAGCCCTCGCGCAGTGCTCGCTCGTCTCCGTCCACGCCGAGCAGAGCGGACAGCCTTCGCTCTACCGCCGAGTGTTCGACCCGCCTCGCCTCGCCGTCGTCGGCGAGTGGCTGGCGACGATACGCCCGTGGTTGGCGCCCGAGGCCGCCGAGACGGTCCTGTACAGCCTCCACTCCTGGTCGGCCTGGGTGTCCTCGGCGACAGACGCCGAGCTGGCCAACGCCGGGCCGGCGTTGCGCCGTCAGGCGCGGATCTGGAGAGACCTGCTCCTCGGGCGGCCGGGCGCCGCCACCTCGAGCGGCGACTCGACGGTCAGAGTCAGCGGTGGCGCGGCGACGACGAGCGGGCAGGCGAGCGAGGCCGCCACGAGCCTGACGCGTGGCCCAGCGGTGGAGGCTGGCGCCGGGCTCGCGGAGCCGAAGTCGCCCCCGCCGGCGCGCTCGCCGGAGGCGGTAACGGTCCTGGCACCCCCGGTTGCCGAGACCACTCCGGAGACCGGGAAGGCGCCGGTCGACCCCGCGAAGCCCGACGCCTTTCCGGGTGCACGCAGCCGGTGGGCGTCAAGGATCCTCAGCTGGGTGCTCGTGCTCGTGCTGGCAGCGGTGATCACCGTGGCCCTGCGAGCTTTTGTCGTCCAGCCGTTCTCGATCCCGTCCGGCTCGATGAGCCCGACGCTTCAGGTGGGCGACCGGATCCTCGTCGACAAGCTCCCGGGTGTCAGCAACTCGATCCATACCGGTGACATCATCGTGTTCCGCCGGGTTGCGGCCGACACCTCCGAGCCCCCGACACCCGATCTCGTCAAGCGCGTCATCGGGCTGCCGGGACAGTTCATCTCGTCTCGAGGCAACACCGTCCTGATCGACGGCCGGCCGCTTGCCCAGCCCTGGTTGCCAGCGCTCGCCGGGGAGTGCCGCGAGCTGCAGCTCGGCATCCGGCCCGAGCGAATTCCGGCCAACCACTTCTTCGTGCTCGGCGACTGCCGGGGCATCTCCTACGACAGCCGCTACTGGGGAACGGTCCCGCGCTCGCATATCATCGGCAAGGTCTTCCTCGTCATCTGGCGCCACAACCACCCCTGGTTCCACGGGTTCTGACCCTTGCCCCAGCGGGGCTGGGCTTGCCCCCGTCGCTGCGGGCCCGCCGGCGTCACGCCGGCAGCGGGGACCAACCGAGGGACGCCTAGCGCCAGCAGCTGACCAAGACGGTCAGCTAACGGCAGTACCACGTCTCGCCCAGAAGGCGGTACGGATGGTGCTGGCTTCGGATCACACTGAGCCGATGGCTTCTCTCTCGAGCCTTTCTCGTCACGTTCATCGGCACCGGCGCGCACGGACTCCCCGCCGCTCGCGCGGTTCTGTCGCCGACGGGCGTTGACCCGCCGCCCGTCCCCCGGCGCCTCTCGGGCCGCGCCTGCCTCCTTGCTCGGTCAGCGGGGCGAGCTTGTCGGCAGACGCTTCGAGCTCGACTTCCCGCTCGCTGCAGGCCCCCCACGCCGCAGCGGTGAGGTCTGGTCGGGGCGGGACTTCGCGACCGGGCGGGAGGTCGCCGTGCGCTTGCTCCCGCCGACCGTCGAGCCCGCCGCCTTCGCGCTCGCCTCCCGGCTCGCCGAGCAGGTCCGCCATCCGGCGGTGGCCGGCCTGATCGCCGCCGGCGCCGCGCCCGACCGCTCGTACGTCGTCCATCAGCTCGTCGCCGGCCGGCCGCTCGCCGTCGCCGGCCGGGGCGGCTCGCTCCCGCCGCGACACGTCGCCGAGGTCGCCGTCGGCCTTGCCGACGCGCTCGCCGATGTGCACCGTGTCGGCCTCACGCACGGGCGGGTACGGCCCGCCAACGTCCTGCTCGACGACGAAGGCCGGCCGCACCTGCTCGACCTCGGGGTGGCGCAGCTGGCAGCCGACGTGCCGGCCCCGCACGGCGTCGACGGGCCGAGCGGCGCTCGGCAGCTCCTCGCCCCGGAGCAGTTGGAAGGCGAGGACCTCGGACCACCGGCCGACGTCTTCCTCCTCGGCGCGACCCTGCTCGTGCTGCTGCTCGGCGCCGATCCCGACGGCGTCGCGGCGCGCTTGCAGCAGGGTCCGGCCGCACTGCCGGCACTTCTCGCCGGCCTCGACCCGGTCTGGCAGCCGATGCTGTCGGCGATGATGCTGGCGGCGCCGCACGAGCGGGCGACGGCGCCAGAGGTCGCGCATCGCGCTGCGGGCATGATCGCGCACCTGCCGGCT
>DAHUZG010000396.1 GCA_027306715.1 Acidimicrobiaceae bacterium | reverse complement strand
GGCCGGCCACGGGATCGTCGGCATGCGCGAGCGCGTGGGCGCCTTCGGCGGCTCGCTCGCCGCCGGACCGATTGCCGGCGGGGGCTTCCGCCTGCTCGCCCGGATCCCCGCGCAAGGTCGCCGGTGACCGTCCGCGTCGTCGTGGCCGACGACCAGGCTCTGCTGCGGACCGCTTTCCGCTCGCTGATCGACGCCGAGGAGGACCTGGTCGTCGTCGGTGAGGCCGACGACGGGCGCGAGGCGGTCCGGCTGGCAGCCGGCCTCGCCCCCGACGTCGTCGTGATGGACGTGCGGATGCCGGTGATGGACGGCATCGAGGCGACGCGGCGGATCATGTCGTTGCCGACCGGCGCCACACGGGTGCTCGTCCTCACCACCTTCGATCTCGACGAGTACGTCTTCGAGGCGATCCGCGCCGGCGCCAGCGGCTTCGTACTCAAGAGCCGGCCGCTCGAGGAGCTGCTCGGAGCGATCCGCGTCGTCGCCGCCGGGGAGGCACTGCTGGCACCGAGCGTCACCCGACGGCTCATCGCCCGTTTCGCGGGGACGCCGGCAGCACGGGGAGGCTGGCGCCAGGCGCTCGACCGGCTCACCGAGCGAGAGCGCGACGTCCTTCTGCTCCTGGCGCAGGGACGCTCCAACCTCGAGCTGGCGGCATCGCTCCACATCAGCGTGCCGACGGTGAAGACCCACGTCAGCAAGATCCTCACCAAGCTCGGAGCGCGCGACCGCGCCCAGCTCGTGATGATCGCCTACGAGTCGGGCCTGGCGGCGCCGGCCTGAGCCTCGACCTCGAGGATGAGCGCATCCGACTCGCGACCGACCTGACAACGATGCTCAGGGCCGACGACAGCGAGCCCGTTCCGGTCCACAATCGGATCGATGCCCGCCAGACTCGTGCTCGCACCCGCCGTGCTCGCCGCCGGCGCCCACCACCGCTTCGGCTTGGGCATCCTCGCCGTGATCGTCCTCGCCGTGCTCGGCTTCGGCGGCTTCCGGATGGTGGAGCGGCGCAGGGCGCAGGCCCCGAAGCAGGAGGACGAGTGGCGCAGCTCCGAGCCGCTCGGAAGCGGCGACAGCGCGCCGGCGCGACCGGCCGCAACGCCCGGCGCCGGGGCGGCAACCCCGGCGGTGCCACCCCGGCGGTCGCCGGCGAGCGAGGCGAGCGACGTCTCCGCGGGAACGTCCCGGGCCAAGAGGGCGGCGCCGGCCCCCCCGCCGACGGGGCGCGTCTTTGCCGAGACGTCCCCTGCGCCGACTACGGCGCCGGGCGCGCCAGGGGCGGCGGCGGGGGCGGGAACGGTCCCGGCGACTCGGCGCGCCGCTGCGAGCCCGTCGCCGCACTCGGCCGGAGCCGGCGGGGACTGGGCCGTCGAGATCCACCGGCTGACCAAGCGCTTCGGCCCCAACGCCGCCGTCGACGACGTCGAGCTGCTCGTGCCGCGCGGCTGTGCCTTCGGCTGTCTCGGGCCGAACGGCGCCGGCAAGACCACGCTCATCCGCACCCTGCTCGGGCTGACCCGAGCCGACAGCGGCACGATGTCGCTCCTCGGGCTCCCCGTTCCGGCCGAGCGCAGCCGCGCCCTCGCCCGAGTCGGCGCCATCGTCGACGAGCCCCGCTTCCACGGCCACCTCACCGGGCGCGAGAACCTCTCACTGCTCGCAGCGGCGCGCGGGGCTCCTTCAGACGAGCGGATCGCGCCGGCGCTCGAGCGCGTCGGCCTACACGGGCGGGCCGACGACCGGGTCGCCGCCTACTCGATGGGGATGCGCCAGCGACTCGGAGTCGCCGCCTGTTTGCTCGGTGACCCCGAGCTGCTCATCCTCGACGAGCCGATGAACGGCCTCGACCCGGCGGGGATCCACGAGATGCGGGCGGTGATCCGCGGCCTCGTCGACGAAGGGCGGACGGTGATGCTCTCCTCGCACCTGCTCGACGAGGTCGAGCGGACCTGCGACGCGGTGGCGATCGTCGACCGCGGCCGCGTCGTGCGCCAGGGCCCGATCGAGGAGCTGCTGCGCGGCGCCTCGTCGGCCGTCGTGCGCGTCGAGTGCTCGGACCCGGCCCTCGCGGGACGCCTGATCGAGGAGAGCGGCATCGGGAACGCCGAGGTGCTCGACGAGGTCGGCCTCTCGCTGGCGCTGCCGGCGGGCTCGACGCGCCAGCTCGTCGCCGAGGTCAACCGTCTCCTCGTCGGGGCGGGGATCTCCGTCTACCGCCTCGAGGAGGTCCGGGCCTCGCTCGAGGACTGGTTCCTCACCGTGACGAGCAGGCTCGGTGCCGAGCGATGAGCGGCGCCACCCTGCCCGGGCGGGGGACCGGCTCGCCGCTGCCGACCTGGCGGATGATCGCCACGCGCCAGCTCGAGCTGCGGCGGCGGCGAGGCCTGATGATCGTCGTGGCGCTGCTCACCGTCGGCCTGCCCGTCCTCGTGCTCGGCCTCCGGCTGCTGTTCCACGCCGTCGATTCCGGCAGCTACGGGCCGGCCGGCACGCCCGGCGTCTTCGTCGGGCTGGCGAACGCGATGGCCGAATTCGGCTTCATCGGCGCCGCCGCTCTCGGAACCGCGGCGGGAACCAACGATCTCAGCGAGGGCGTCTTCCGCCATCTCGTCGTCACCGGGAGGTCACGGCTGGCGCTGTACCTGGCACGCCTTCCTGCGGCGCTGTCGCTCCTGCTCCCGCTCGTCGCCGTCGCCTTCACCGCTCTGTGCCTCGTCACGGGCTACGCCGGCACGCGCCAGCCGACCTCGGTGACCGTGAACGGCTACTCGGTGCCGGCCCGGCTCGACCGGAGCCAGCTCGAGAGCTGGCTCTCCCGGCACCCGGGTCAGGCGGCTCGGGACTTCGCGATCGCGTCGCCGCCGCGCCCGGGTGCGACCGCGGCGGCCGGAGTGCGCTCGGCGCTCGAGCGTCAGATGCCGGCGATCTACAGCACCTACTCGAGCGACGAGCAGGCGTCCTCGAACCCGACCGCGGGCCAGATGACCGACGTCGGGCTGTGGGTCACGCTCGAGGTCGGCATCGGGCTCGTCGTCGGGCTCGGCCTCGGGTCGCTGACCGGTCAGCGCACGGTGTCCACCGTGATGCTGATCGTGCTCGAGATCATCGTCACGCCGATCCTCGCCAACGCCACGATCCCCTACTTCGTCAACGGCCAGCGGCTGTTCTTCGGCGTCGCCATGGATCAGTTGCGACCCTCCGCTCTCACCGCCACGGGGGGCCACCACGGCCCGGTCGGCGTCCTCGCCGGCAAGGGCGGCGGCCTCGGGATCCCGCCGATGCCGACCTGGGCGATGATCGCCGTGATCGTCGGCTGGCTCGCCGTCTGGAGCGTGCTCGGAGCCTGGAAGATGGTCACCCGCGACGCCTGAGGCGGCTAACGGCGCGCTCGCCGGAGGGCAGGCCGCCATGCCTTGCCGCCCGGCGGGGGTCCCACCGCCGGGGCGCTCAGCCGCAGAGGCTGTTCAGGTCGACGTAACGCTCGGCGAGGCTCGCTGCTGCCTCGCGGGAGTTGACGAGATGTCGAAGACGCGCCTCGGCGAGCCGTTCTTCGAAAGGATCGCCGGAAAGCGTGTGAAGAGTCGCTGTCATGAACGCCGAGAACTCCTCGGCGAGCCAGGCCCGCCCCAGGCAGGCGTCGGAGTAGGCGTCGAGGAGGGAGTCGTCCCCCTTCTCGAAATGGGCGCCGAGCGCCGCAGCGAGCAGGCGGACGTCGCCCGCGGCGAGGTTGAGGCCCTTGGCTCCCGTCGGCGGGACGATGTGGGCGGCGTCGCCTGCCAAGAAGAGCGGGCCGTAGCGCATCGGCTCGACGACCGCCCCCCGCATCGCCGTCACGCCCTTCTCGAAGATCGGGCCCGGCGTCACCGTCCAGCCGTCGCCGGTGCGAAGGCGCGCCCGCAGCTCGTCCCAGATCCGGTCGTCGGGCCAGTCCTCGAGCGGCTCGTCGGGCGCCACCTGCAAGTAGAGGCGGCTCACCTCAGGAGAGCGCATCGAGAGAAGGGCGAAGCCGCGCTCGGAGCGGCAGTAGATCAGCTCGTCGTTGGCCGGCGCCACCCGCGCCAGGATCCCGAGCCAGCCGTAGGGGTAGTCGCGCACGTGGAGCCGCAGCGCTCCCTCCGGCGGCGCCAGCCGCGAGACGCCGTGGAAGCCGTCGCAGCCGGCGATCACGTCGCACTCGAGCCGGCGCTCCTCGCCGTTCTGCGAGAAGCGGATCGACGGGCGGTCCGAGTCGAGACCCTCGATGGCGCTCGCCGGCGCCTCGAACAGGATCGCCGCGCCGGCACCGAGGCGGAGGGCGATGAGGTCCTTGACCACCTCCTGCTGGCCGTAGACGACGATCGCCTTGCCGGTCAGCTCGGCGAAGTCGAGGCGATGGCGGCAACCGTCGAAGAGGAGCTCCACGCCAGTATGGACGAGCCCCTCGCGGCGGAGCCGGTCGCCGGCGCCGCAGCGCTCGAGCAGCTCGGCGATCCCGTGCTCGAGCACGCCGGCGCGCACCCGCTGCTCGACGTAGCCGCGGCTGCGGCTCTCGAGCACGACCGACTCGATCCCCCGGAGATGCAGGAGCTGCGAGAGGAGCAGGCCGGCCGGCCCGGCGCCGACGATGCCGACCCTCGTTCGCAGCGTCTCCACCGGCTCTTCCTCCCCGAGCCGGCGTCGCCGGCCGGCACCGCATGGTGCTGCCCGCCGCCTCGA
>DAHUZG010000393.1 GCA_027306715.1 Acidimicrobiaceae bacterium | reverse complement strand
GCGAGGGCGACCTCGGCGAGGGCTTCGTCTCGCTCGAGGCTCTCATGCGAAGCGAGCCGCGCACCGCCGCGGCGGCGCTCGATACGATCGAGATCGACCCCTACGAGACCGCGGTGTTCCTGCTCTCCGGCGGCACGACGGGGATCCCGAAGCTCATCCCGCGCAGCCACAACGACTATGTCTACAACTCCAAGCTCGCCTCGTCGGTCACCGACATCCGCGAGGACGACGTCTTGCTGCTGGCGCTGCCGATCGAGCACAACCTCCCGCTCGCCTGCCCGGGGATGCAGGGATTCCTGCTCAACGGCGGCAAGGTCGTGCTCGCGACCTCGACACGCCCCGAGGAGGTGCTGGCCCTCGTCGAGCGCCACCGGGTGACCCACATCCACCTCGTGCCGGCGCTGCTCATCCGGTGGCTGAACGACCCCGCCGTCGAGCGCCACGACCTCTCGTCTCTGCGAATACTGCAGAGCGGCGGGCAGCGCCTCCAGCCCGAGACGCGCCAGCTCGTGTACCGGCTGCTGCCGGGCTGCGCCGTGCAGGAGAACTTCGGCATGGCGGAGGGGCTCATCATGTTCGTCCGCCTCGACGACCCCGAAGAGGTGCGGCGGGAGACCTGTGGGCGGCCGATCTGCCCCGACGACGAGGTCTACCTCGTCGACGAGGAGGACAACCCTGTCGACGACGGCGAGGTCGGCGAGCTGATCTGCCGAGGGCCGTACACTCTGCGCGGCTACTTCCGCGCACCTGAGTACAACCAGCGTGCCTTCACCGCAGACGGCTTCTACCGCTCGGGGGACCTGCTGCGCCGCAACCCGTCGGGCAACTACGTCGTCGAGGGCCGGCGCAAGGACCTCATCAACCGCGGCGGCGAGAAGATCAGCGCCGAGGAGATCGAGAACCTCATCCTGGCGCACCCCGCCGTGCTCAACGTCGCCTGCGTGCCGTATCCCGACGAGCTGCTCGGCGAGCGGATGTGCGCCTGCGTCATGCTGCACCCGGGAGCCAGCCTCGCCCTCGACGAGCTGACGGAGTTCCTCCTCAGCTTCGAGCTGGCGAAGTTCAAGCTGCCCGAGCGCCTCGAGGTGCTCGACAGCCTGCCGCTCTCGGCGGTCGGCAAGGTGTCGAAGAAGGACCTCGTCGCCTGGCTCGCCGGCGACGCGTGAGCCGTGTCGAGCGGCCGCCCCGGCGCCGGGCGCGGCCGGAAGCTGTTGCCGAGAGACCGGGCCGACGCCGTGTTGGCCGGAGAGGGAGCCGAGATGACCGCACCAGCTGACCGCCTGAACGCCCCGATGTCGCGGACCGAGCTCGAGCGCCGCTGGCGGGCGGTGCGGGAGTTGATGGAGCGCCAGGGGATCGACGTCCTCTACACCCAGACCGACCACGAGAACTGGGGCTACGTCCGCTACCTGACGGACTTCCCCCAGGGCGGCTACGGCACCTCGGTCGTCTTCCCGCGCGACAGCGACAACGTCACGCTCGTCTCGCACGGCCCGGCGGGCGGCACGCAGCATCTCGACGGCTCCAACCCGGCCGCTCCGGGGGTGAGGACCTGGCTCACCGAGGCCTACTTCCCCGCCCTCGACTACTGCTCGCGCCTCGACACCGGCGCCGCCTTGAAGGCGCTGCAGCCGTATGCCAAGGGGCGCATCGGCATCGTCGGCGCCCACCAGATGGTCTTCCCGATGGTGGACACGATCCGCCGGGAGCTGTCGGGAGCCACCTTCGTCGACCTCACCGCGGAGCTCGACTCGCTCAAGATGATCAAGTCCGCCGAGGAGATCGCGTTCATCCGTGGCACTGCCAAGCTGCAGGACGACACGATGGCGGCAGCGATCGGCATGATCGAGCCGGGCATCCGTGACATCGACATCATCGCCGCCGCAGAGCACTACGCGTACACGCACGGCAGCGAGTACGGCGTCTTCATGGTCGGCTCCGCCCAGCCGGGCGAGCCCGACGGGTTCATCCGTCCGAAGCACCAGGCGCAGCGGGTGATCGAGCGCGGCGACATCATCTCGATCCTCGTCGAGGCCTGCGGCGCCGGCGGCCTGTACTGCGAGGTCGGCCGGACCGTCGTCGTCGGCTCGGCGCCCGACGAGCTGCACGAGGAGTACGACTTCGCTCTCGAGGCGCAGCGCTTCACCGTCGATCAGCTGCGGCCCGGGGCAAGCTGCGCCGAGATCTTCGAGAAGTACCAGGAGTTCATGGTCGAGCACGGGCGCGAGCCGGAGAAGCGGATCCACTGCCACGGCCAGGGCTACGACCTCGTCGAGCGGCCGCTCATCCGCGACGACGAGACGGTGACCATCGCCAGGGACATGAACATCACCTGTCACCCGAACTTCGTCCGCAACGGCGTCTTCGGCTACACCTGCGACAACTACCTCGTCCACGACGACGGGCCCGAGCACATCCACGGCCTCGAGCAGAAGATCTACGAGGTGTGATCGCGTCGCAGCAGACCGGACGGGGCCGCCGATGAGGGTGGCGCTGCCGGAGATGCTCCGCCCGCACCTCGACGGGCAGCTTCCCGACGAGGTCGACGCCGTCTGGTACGAGGGCGGTGACGACGTCGCCGCGGCGGCGCGCTCGTGCGAGGCGCTCCACACCCATTTCTGGAAGCCGTCGCAGAACGAGGAGGCGATCGCCTCGTCGCCCGGCCTGCGCTGGGTCTCGACGACGTCCGCGGGCGTGGAGACCCTGCCGTTGCGGCTGATGCACGAACGCTCCATCACCCTTACCAACGGCGCCGGCCTGCATTCCGAGACGGTGGCCGAATTCACCGTGATGTGCGTGCTGGCGGCGGCGAAGAACCTCGCCGGCTACGTCCATGCCACCGACGCCCACCAGTGGCTGCAGCCGGCTGCCCGGCGCGAGGTGATCGACTCGCGGGCGCTCGTCGTCGGCTACGGGTCCATCGGCGAGGCGATCGGCCGGCGGCTGCGCCCCTTCGGCGTCGAGGTGATCGGCGCACGACGCCATCCGGACGGGGCGGAGGGGGTGATCGGCTCGGACGAGTGGCGTCCTCGCCTCGGTGAGTTCGACTGGGTGATCGTCGCCGCGGCGGCCACGCCGGAGACGGCCAATCTGTTCGGCGCCGCCGAGCTGGCGGCGATGGCGCGGACGGGATGGCTGTTCAACATCGCCCGCGGCTCGCTCGTCGACCAGCCGGCGCTCGTCGCCGCGCTCGAGCGGGGAGAGATCGCCGGCGCCTATCTCGACACGACCGAGCCGGAGCCGCTCCCGAGCGACGACCCGCTCTGGTCGGCGCCGAACGTCGTCATCACCAGCCACTCGTCGGGGGCGTCGGCGACTCGCATCCCCGAGCGGGCGGCGGCGCTGTTCGTCGACAACCTCGGGCGCTACCTGCGCGGCGAGCCGCTGCGCAACGTCATCGATCTCGAGCGAGGCTACTGACCCCCTCCACCGGCAGCGCCGGCAGCGGCGGGCTTCACCGAACAGAGGTTCGATGACGCCCGCCCGGACTCACCTACACTGTCAAGGTGACCGTCGCTGCCGGCACCGAGTCCCTCGCCGGATTCCACCCCGCCGTGGCCGAGTGGTTCCGGCGCCGCTTCCCCGCCGGGCCGACGCCCGCCCAGGCTCTCGGGTGGCGCTCGATCGCGGCCGGCGACGACACGCTCATCGCCGCGCCGACCGGGTCCGGCAAGACCCTCGCCGGCTTCCTCGTCGCCATCGACCGCTGCTTTCGCGCCGTGCTCGAGCGCGGTCGCTCGGGCACGGCGGTGGTCTACGTCTCGCCCCTGCGGGCGCTCACGGTGGACGTGCGCGAGAACCTCGAGACGCCGCTGCGGGAGATCGCGGTGATCGCCGCCGAGCTCGGTCTCGAGGTGCCGGCCCTGCGTGTCGCCGTGCGCAACGGCGACACGCCTTCCTCGGCGCGCCAGGCCATGGTGCGCGACCGCCCGGAGATCGTCGTCACGACGCCGGAGTCGCTCTACCTGCTCGTGACGGCGCCGAGAGGCCGGGCGATGCTGGCGAGCGTCGAGACGGTGATCGTCGACGAGATCCACGCCCTCGCCCGTGACAAGCGCGGCTCGCACCTCGCCCTCACCCTCGAGCGGCTCGACCGTTGCGTGCAGGCGGCACCGCCGCCCGCTGCCGCCGGGGCCACCGATCCGCCGCCCGCCCGCCGGCGGCCGACCCGGATCGGCCTCTCGGCGACCCAGCGCCCGATCGAGGAGATCGCCCGCCTGCTCGTCGGCGCCGGTCCTGAGCGGAGCGACGAGGACGGCAGGCCACGTTGCGCCGTCGTCGACGTCGGCCACCGCCGCCGCCTCGACCTGGCGATCGAGCTGCCGGGCAGCGAGCTCGAGGCGGTGATGGCCACCGAGCAGCTGCACGAGGTCGTTGCCCGCATCGCCGCTCTCATCGGCGAGCACCGCACCACGCTGGTCTTCACCAACACCCGTCGGATGGCCGAGCGCGTCGCCCACCTCCTCGGCGAGCAGCTCGGAGGCGACGTGGTGAGCGCCCACCACGGCAGCCTCTCGACAGCGACCCGGCTCTCGATCGAGCGCCGGCTGCGCGCCGGCGAGCTGAAGGCCGTCGTCGCCACCGCCTCGCTCGAGCTCGGGATCGACGTCGGCCCCGTCGACCTCGTCTGCCAGCTCGCCTCGCCGCGCAGCATCGCCACCTTCCTGCAGCGGGTCGGGCGTGCCGAGCACCGCCTCGACGGCGTCCCGAAGGGGCGCCTCTTCCCGCTCACCCGCGACGAGCTCGTCGAGTGCGTCGCCCTCTTCGGCGCCGTCGCCGGCGGCGACCTCGACGCCGTCCTCATCCCCCGCGCGCCGCTCGACATCCTCGCCCAGCAGGTCGTCGCCGAGGTCGCCGCCGCCGGGCCGGACGGCGTCGGCGAGGCCGAGCTGCTCGAGCTGTACCGGCGCTCCGCTCCCTACGCGGCGCTCAGCGACGGTGACGCCGAGGCGGTCCTCGAGCTCGTCTCCGAGGGCGTGACCACCGGCCGCGGCCTACGCGGGGCCCACGTCCACCGCGACCGTGTGAACGGCGTGCTGCGTCCCCGGCGGGGGGCGCGCCTCACCGCCGCCACCTCGGGCGGGGCGATCCCCGAGCTCGCCGACTACATGGTGCTGCTCGAGCCCGACGAGGCCGTCGTCGGCACGGTGCACGAGGACTGGGCGGTCGAGGCGATGGCCGGTGACGTCTTCCTGCTCGGCTCGAGCACCTGGCGGATCCGCAGGGTCGAGCAGGGAGTCGTGCGAGTCGTCGACGCCGAGGGGGCGACACCGACGCTGCCGTTCTGGCTCGGCGAGGCGCCCGGGCGGACGGCGGAGCTTGCCGACGCGGTGTGCACGTTGCGCTCGCTCGTCGAGGAGGCACTGCGGGTGGGCGACCCGAACCCGGCCCGCCGCGCCGTCGCCGACGGCGAGGGCGCACCGGCCATCCCGGCCAGCCCGGCCAGCTGGCCGCCGGCCGCGGTCTTCGCGGCGCGCCGGGCGGTGACCGACTGGAGCGGGGTCGGCGGCCGGGCCGCCGACGAGGTTGTCGCCTACCTCGGCGCGGCGCTCGCCCAGCTCGGAGTGCTGCCGACGAAGCGCCGGCTCGTGCTCGAGCGCTTCTTCGACGACACCGGCGGGATGCAGCTCGTCGTCCACGCCCCGTTCGGGGCGCGGGTCAACCGCGGCCTCGGCCTTGCCCTGCGGAAGAAGTTCTGTCGCGGCTTCGACTTCGAGCTGCAGGCAGCCGCCAACGACGACGCCGTCGTCCTCTCGCTCGGCCCTCAGCACTCCTTCCCGCTCGAGGAGGTGACCCGTTACCTCTCGCCCGAGACGGTGCGCCAGACCCTCGAGCAGGCGGTCCTTCCGACACCCATCTTCACCAGCCGCTGGCGCTGGAACCTCGGCCGCAGCCTCGTCTCGCCCCGTTACCGGGGCACCCGCCACTTGCCGCCGGCGATCCAGCGGATGGAGGCCGACGACCTGATGGCGGTGATCTTCCCGGCCCTGGCGGCCTGCCAGGAGAACGTCACCGGCCCGATCACCCTCCCCGAGCACCCGATCGTCCGCCAGACGATGGACGACTGCCTGAGCGAGGCGATCGACGCCGACGGCCTGGCGGCGCTCGTCCGCCGCCTGCGCAGCGGCGAGATCACCGCCCACTGCGTCGACTCCCCCGAAGCGTCCCTGCTCTCCCACGAGATCATCTCCGGCCGTCCGTACACCTACCTCGACGATGCCCCGCTCGAGGAGCGCCGCACCCGGGCGGTGGGCCTGCGTCGCGGCATCCCGCTCGAAGCCCACGACCTCACGCGGCTCGACCCGGCGATCGTCGCCGAGGTCGTCGCCGAGTCCGCCCCCGACCCGCGCGACGCCGAGGAGCTGCACGAGCTGCTG
>DAHUZG010000392.1 GCA_027306715.1 Acidimicrobiaceae bacterium | reverse complement strand
TGGGCGCGCCGGCCGTGGGCGCGCCGGCCGTGGGCGCGCCGGCGGGCGCCGGACGGGTCGGCAGCGGGGGGACAGGCGGCCCGGCGGCCCCGGCGGTTACGAGCAGCGGCTCGTCGATCGAGCTCGTCAAGCAGACCGTCTGGGTCGGCAGCAACGGGATGACGATGCAGCTCGGGGTGACGTCGGCGCTGCCGACGGCGAGCCTGGCGCTGCAGGTGATCGTCTACTCGCGCCTCATCACCCGGAGCGGCTTCGACGAGTCGCTCACCGACCCTGCCAGCGGCGGCACCGTGCTCAGCAGCCCGACCCTGCCACTCTCGTCGTTGGCGGCGCCGCAGACCTACCCGGGCGGCGTGCGCGTCTTCAAGCTCGACCTTCCGGTGTCCCCCGGATACCCCTCGAGCACCTCCGCCCAGGGCACGCTGTCGCTCCTCTGCCCCTCCGGCGGGCAGTGCGACGGCGTCTACCCGATGCAGGTGGAGCTACTCGACGTGCACCTCGCCCGCCCTCAGCTGGCAGGCCTCACGACGTACCTCGTCTACGACGCCGCCGAGAGCGGCCTCCCGGTCGATGCCGGCATCGTCCTACCCGTCGGGACGAGCCCGGCGCTCGCGCCGACGGGTGCCGGGGCGCTCGGCGCCGCCCGGCTGCAACACCTCGAGGGCCTGACGGGCACACTTGTGCAGAGCCGGTTCGCCGGCGTGCCGCTCACCCTTGACGTCTACCCGCAGCTGCTCCTGGCGCTGGCCCGGACCGACGACGCCCGGGCGCGGCTCGTGCTGGCGAACCTGCGGGCGGCGGCGGGTGAGCAGCTCGGGGGGAAGCCGTCCCGCGAGCTGCTCGGTGCCCCCTTCACGCCGATCGACCCGACCGGTCTCACCGCCGAAGGCCTCGGGGAAGACGTCGCCTCGCAGCTGGCACGAGGATCGACCGTGCTCGGCCAGCTCGTCGGGCACGCCGTGCCCGGCACCTACGTCCTTGCCGGCCCGCTCTCCCGCGGCGCCGCTGCCGCCCTTGGCGGGGCCGGGATCCACGATCTCGTCGTCCCGGCTGGCGACGTCGCCGACACGCCCGCCGACGGGACGTGGACCGCCCGCTTCAGCCTCGCAGTGACCTCGACGAGCGGCGCCTCGGGGCCGAGCGGCGCCACGCCCGGCGGGACGGCCTCGGGAGCCACCGGATCGTCGGCGCAGGGCTCGCTGACCTCCCCCGCGGGGGCACGCGCGCCGGGTGCGGGGGCGGCTAGCAGCGCCGTGAGCGGCGGTGGTGCCGTGAGCGGAGGACAGCGGAGCTTTCCCGCCCTCGCAGCCGACCCGGGTCTGACGTCGATCTTCGCCCGCAGCGGGCAGTCCCCTGCCCTCGCCGCGTACCAGCTGCTGGCCGAGCTGGCGCTGATCTACTACGAGGCGCCCGACACCCCGACGCCGCGCGCCGTCGTCATCGCGCCCCCGGCATGGGCAGAGAGCACGCGGTTCTTGCAGACGCTGATGAGCGGGCTCGAGGCCTCGTCCGGCGGCCCCGAGCCGCTCGCCCGCGGCGCGACGCTGCAGCAGCTGTTCGCGCTGCCGGCAGGCGGAGCCGGGACGCCGGCGAACGAGCACCTGGCGGCGGCCGGCACGCGGGCTGTCCCGCACAACCTCGAGGCGCTCGTCGGGGACGCTCGCGCCAACGTGCGGGCGCTGGCATCGGTCGTGCCGGGCGACGCCGGGATGCGCCGCTCGCTGCTCGACGAGGTCCTCCTCGCCGAGACGGCGGGGATGGCGTGGCGCCAGCGGACCGCCTACGGCGCCAGCGCCGGCCGAGCGCTGCGCGGC
The DNA here is from genome assembly GCA_027306715.1 of Acidimicrobiaceae bacterium. Lineage (GTDB taxonomy): Bacteria > Actinomycetota > Acidimicrobiia > Acidimicrobiales > Bog-793 > DAHUZG01. The sequence goes on along the minus strand of DAHUZG010000392.1, from coordinate 3,949 downwards.
GTCGGCGGCCGCCTTGAGCTGCCGGGCGGCAAGCGGGTCACGCTCACCTCACGCTGCGGCAACCTGCCGATCACGATCGCGTCGTCGTCGCCCACCGCAGTCCATCTCGTGCTTCGCCTCTCCTCGAGCGCCGTCATCGTCTGCCGAGGCTCCGCTGGCTCCGAGCCGCGGACCGTGCTCGGCAACACCCAGGTCACCTTGCACATCGGCACCCGCACCTCGGGCCTGTCGCTGCTGCGCATCGAGCTCGTCTCGCCGGTGGGCGGTGTCGTGCTCTTCAGCTCCGAGTACGACGTGCTGTCGACGGCCGCCTCCCCCGTCGCGGTGGCGCTCTCCCTCGGCGCTTTGCTCGTGCTGCTCGTCTGGTGGGTGCGATCCTCGCGACGGCGCCGCAAGGCGCGCGCCGCCACGAGACGACAACGTGGGCGTCCGGGCGGCGGGCCGGGAGGGTCGCCGGGCGGCGTGCCGGACACCGGCAGCGCGCCGCCCCCGGGTTCGGGGCCGGGCTTCGGGCCTGATCTCGGGCCGGCCGGGGTGACAGCGTGAGGGCCGGCACCGTGAGCGCGTGAGCCGCTCCCTGTCGTTCCCCAGCTCGCCCTCGCGACCACGCGCCGGCGCGACAAGCGGCGCCGGCGCGACAAGCGGCGCCGGCGAGCCGCCACGCGGCGGTGCCGACCGCGCCACGCTGCTCACTGCCGCCGGCACGGCTCTCTCACGTCTCACCGGGTTGCTGCGCCTCGTCACGATCGCCTACGCCCTCGGCGGTGGGGCGCTCGGCGACGCCTTCAACCTCGCCAACAACACGCCCAACATGGTCCACGACCTCGTGCTCGGTGGGATCCTGGCGGCGACCTTCGTCCCGGTCTTCGTCGACCGCCTGGCGACGCGTTCCGCGGGTGAGGCGGAGCAATCGATCTCGGCCGTCGTCAGCTGCTCAGCAGTGCTGCTGCTCGTCGCCACCGTCGTCTTCGAGCTGGCAGCACCGTTCATCATCGACGCTTACACGATCGGCTCGACCTCACCCGGCGAGCGGGCGCTGGCAGTGATGCTGCTGCGACTGTTCGCGCCGCAGCTCGCCTTCTACGGCGCCATCAGCCTCATCTCGGCGATGCTCGCCACCCGGCACCGCTTTGCCTCCGTCGGCTTCGCCCCGGTGGTGAACAACCTCGTCAGCATCGTCGTCCTCGCCACGTTCGCCGCCCTTGCCGGGCACCACGCCACCGTCGCCTATCTGGAGCACCACGCCGACCTCGTCTGGTTCGTCGGCATCGGGACGACGCTCGGCGTCGCCGCCCAGGCGCTGGCGCTGGCGCCGGCACTTCGCGGCGCCGGCCTGCGCTGGCGCTTCACCTGGCAGCCGCGAGACCCGGCCGTGCGGACGATCCTGCAGCTCTCCGGCTGGACCCTCGGCTTCGTCGCAGCCAACCAGATCGCCGTGTTCGTCGTCCAGGTCCTGGCCTTCCAAACCGGTCGCGGCGGCGTCAGCGCCTACACGTATGCATACACGTTCTTCCAACTACCCTTCGGGATCGTCGCAGTGTCGGTGGTGAACGTCGCCACCCCCGAACTGGCGCGGCTGTTCAGCGAGGGTCGGTTGGCCGACCTCGGAGCTCGGCTCGGCGCAGCGACGCGCCAGACGCTGGCCCTGATCATGCCTGCGGCCGTCGGCTACCTGCTGCTCGCTCGACCGATCGTGGATCTCACCCTGCTCCACGGCAACGAGTCCTCGGGGGCGGCGGCGACAACAGGGGCGGTGCTCGCCATGTTCGCCCTCGGGCTGCCCGCCTTCTCGGTGTACCTGCTGGCGATCCGGACCTTCCAGTCGATGCAGGACACCCGCACCGCCTTTGTTCTCTACGTGCTCGAGAACGGGACGAATCTCCTCGTCGCGTTGTTGCTCTACCGCACTTCGCTCGGGGTGCGGGGGCTGGCGCTGGCCTACACCGCCGCCTACTGCGTGGCCGCAGTCGCCGCTTTGGTGGTGCTGCGGGAGCGGCTCGGCTCGATCGGCGGCCGGGCCCTGCTGCTCTCGACGTTCCGTACCCTCGTTCTCAGCGTTCTGATGGCCCTCGTCGTGGCCCTCGTCGAGGCCGTCGTCGGGACCGGCGGCGGCCTGCTCGGATGGGCGCGCCTGATCCTCGCAGTGCTCGCCGGTGCCGCCGCCTACCTCGGCACAGCCGGCGTCGCGGGGTCGATCTCGGCCTGGCAGACTTCCCGCCGTCACGGGCGTACCGGACGCCAGCGGCAGCGCCGGAAACCGGGTTAGGCACGGGTTATGGGCACGGGTTAGGGACCGTCACCGGTCGCCTCGAGCTCGCCGGCGGCGCCCGCGACAGGCGGCGCGGGCGGGTTGGTGCTGCGATCGGGCAGTCGCCGGTCGAGCACGGGCGGCCTGGCGGCCGGGCAACGGCGCTCGCGTCGCCAGCCAGCAGAAGGAGGGGTCGAGGGGTGGAGAGCAGGGCAGAAGGCGTCAGGACCGCGATCGTCACCGACAGCGCCAGCGATCTCCCGCCGGCGCTCGCTTCCGAGCTCGGGATCGCCATCGTCCCGCTCGACGTGCGACTCGGCCCGGTGGGCCCCGAAGAGCTGCGCCGCCTCGACGGCGCCTCCTTCTGGCAGCGCTGCGCCAGCAGCCCCGACCTGCCCGCGACGTCGGCACCCTCGCCGGGCGCCTTTGGCGACGCCTTCCTGGCCGCCGCCGAGCAGGGCGCCCAGGGCGTGGTCTGCATCACGCTCTCGTCGGCGCTGTCGGCGACATATCAGTCGGCGCTCGCCGGCGCCGAGGAGGTCAAGGGAACGATCGCCGTCGAGGTCATCGACTCCCGGTTCGCCACCATGGGCGAGGGCCTGCTGGCGATCGTGGCCGCTGCCAGCGCCGGCGGGGAGCCCGCTGCCTGTGCCGACACGGTGCGCGAGGCGATCGGGCGGACAGAGGTGTTCGGCACGCTCGACAGCTTGGAGAGCCTGCGCAGGGGAGGCCGGATCGGTGCCGCGCAGTCGCTTCTCGGCTCGCTCCTCTCCATCAAACCGGTGATCGAGGTCCGCGACGGTGTCGTCGAGCCCGAGTCTCGCCAGCGCACCCGCTCCCGCTCGCTGGCCTATCTCGTAGACAAGCTTGCCGCCGCCCGACCGATCGAGCGCCTCGCCGTCGTCCACGCCGCTGCTGACGATCTCGACGAGTTCCTGGCGATGGTCGCCAAGGTGTATTCCCGCGAAGAGACGATCGTCTCCTACATCGGTCCTGTGATCGGGTCCCACACCGGCAAGGGAACGATCGGCATCTGCCTGCAGCGCCAGCGCCCGAACGGCTGACGGCTCGACGGGGCGGGGCGGGGCGGCGGCAGGATCACTAGTCTTACGGCGATGGCTGGCCCCGTTCGACCTCGGCACGGCACGGGCGCGGCAGGCGACAGCGCCGGGCCGACGCAGTCCGGGCCCCAACGCGACTGGGCGACTCAGCTCACCGGCCTCGTCGCCACCGGCGTCGCCGTCGTGCGCGACCGCTCGGTCCGCCCGGCGATGATCGTCGCCGCGGCCGTGATGATCGGCCTCACGGTGCTCGGGACGGTGATCGGGATGGCAGTGCTGGGCGCTGTCGGCCTCGCCCGGCTGTTCAACAACCTCGCGGTCGGGCACCGGATGTGGGCGACCTACTGCGTCGCCGGCGGAATCTTCGTCCTCCTCGGGGCGTTGGTGCTCTCGGTGGGCAACCGGCGGGCGAGCAGGGCGACTCGCTGACATCTCGCGCCGGCCGGCGAGCCGCCCGTAGGGTGCATGCTCTGCGGTAGCAGACGAGGAGGGCGCGATGCAGACACGCGACCGCGAGGCGGACGCGACGAGGCGAGAGGTGATCATCCTCGGGTCAGGCCCTGCGGGCCTGACGGCCGCCATCTACGCCGCCCGCGCCGACCTCCTCCCGCTGGTGCTCGAAGGCGAGCCGTCCTCGACA
>DAHUZG010000388.1 GCA_027306715.1 Acidimicrobiaceae bacterium | reverse complement strand
CCAGCGCGGCGCCGACCTGCTCGAGGCGGTGGAGAAGGACACCTCGACGACGATCGGCACGCTCCGCGTCGACGGGGGGATGAGCGTCAACGGCACCTTCGTGCAAGCCCTCGCCGACGCGACCGGGCGCCCGCTCGAGCTGGCGGCGGTTCCTGAGGCGACGACGCTCGGCGCCGCCTTCCTCGCCGGCGCAGCGATCGGCGTCTGGCGGGACCTCGCCGAGGCGACGGCGCTCGCCCGGCCCCGGGCCCGCGTCGAGCCGCGCCGCAGGCTCGACCGCCAACGCTGGCTCGAGGCGCGAGCCCGCGCCGAGCGGAACGTGCCGTTCCTCTCGTCGCTCGAGCTGTGAAGCCTTGTCGTTGACAGGCGCCGGTCAGCGGTAGACCTTGCGGGTGTGCAGCGCCCCCGGCCCGGAGAGCCGGTCGAGGAAGACGAGCCCGTCGAGGTGGTCGATCTCGTGCTGGAGGGCCCGGGCTTCGAAAGCGTCGGCGACGACGGTGAGCTCAGCGCCGTCGAGGCCGAGGCCGCGCAGAACAAGCCTCGTCGCCCGCCGCACGTCGCCGGTCAGGTCCGGGACGCTCATGCACCCTTCACGGGCGAGGTCCGAGCCCGCCGACTCGACGATCTCTGGATCGAACACGACGAGCTCGCCATGGCAGCTGAAAGCTTTCTTGTGGCCGGTCACATCGAGAACGAAGGCGCGCACGCCGACGCCGATCTGGGGGGCGGCGAGCCCCACGCAGGCGGGAGCGGCGCGCATCGTGTCGAGCAGGTCGCCGGCAAGTGCGAGCTCGGCCGCCCCGATCCGCCCGACCGGCACAGCCGGGCGGCTGCGGTCGAGCTCGTCGAGTCCGAGGACGCGACGCAGCGCCACGTGCCGGTCGGCTCGCCGTCAGAGCAGGTCGGCGTCGCCGGCGGTGGCGACGCAGCGAACGCCGAGCTCGCCGGCAGCCGCGGCGAGTCGCTCGGCGAGCTGTCCGTAGCCGTCGGCGTCGGCGAGAACGACGTCGAGCACCATCACATAGGTCGGCGAAGGGCCTCCGACGACGTGGGTGGCAAGGTCGACCACGTTGGCTCCGAGGGCGGCGAGCTCCTCGGCGATGCGGGCGACGATGCCGGGATGGTCGGCTCCGTGGACAGAGACGGCGACGGTCTCGCCGCCCTGAGCGCCGGCGGCAAGCTCGTGGCGCCGCTCGAGCCCGACATCGCCGAGCGAGCGCACGGCGACGACGAGGTCGAGGTCCTCGGCGACGCCCGCCAGCTGTGACTCGATCTGCGACGCCGGCATGCCGGCGGGTGCGTCGAGCACGAGCATCACGGCGAACTGCCCGCGCATCAAGGTCATGCGGGAATCCTCGAGGTTGCAGCCGAGGTCGGCGAGCGATCGGGCGAGACGCGCCACGATGCCGGGGCGGTCCTCGCCGATGGTATGCAAGAAGTAACGCGCCACGCGCTCAGCCCTCGCCGGCCCCGCCCGCCCCGCCGGCCGCCGCGGCTCCGCCGGCCGGCT
>DAHUZG010000386.1 GCA_027306715.1 Acidimicrobiaceae bacterium | reverse complement strand
GGTCGAGGTCCCAGGCGCCGACAGCCTCGATCCGGTCCTGCAGCTCGGCCTGCTCGGCAAGCAGCTGGTCGAGGGCGGCGCCGGGGTCGCCCATCGCGGCACACACCTCGTTGAAGCGCTCGACGAGGGCGTGCGCCTCGGCGACCCCCTCGGCAACGTTGCCGAGGACGTCCTTGGCGGGGTCGAGCTGCGGCTCCTGGGGCAGGTAGCCGACCGAGAAGCCGGGCGTCAGCCGTGCTTCGCCGCTGTAGCCGTCGTCCTCGCCGGCCATGATGCGCAACAGCGATGACTTGCCGGACCCGTTCGCCCCGATCACGCCGATCTTGGCGCCGGGGAAGAACGAGAGGTTGACGCCTCGCAGCACCTCGCGGTCGGGTGGATGGACCCGGCGGAGGTCGCGCAGGGTAAAGATGTACTGGGCGGTCACGCCCGCCAGTCTTCACCAGCCGGCGGGCCCGCGTCCGGGATGGCCCCGGCCCCGGGCGCCTCAGCAGTAGCAGCGGATGGCGAACTCCCGTTCCTTGCCGCTCAGGTCCTCGCCGGTCGAGCGGTGGGTCGCCTGGTGCTGGCGGAAGGTACCTCGGCCGTTGACGTCGTCGAGGTAGAGCTGGTCCACCTCGCGTTCCCAGTCGCGGCCGCCGTCGGCCGAGTAGACGAAGTCGAGGTCGCGGATCGCCCACGGCTCGCCGTAGCTCGACGCCCCCTGGAGAACTTCTTGCAGCACGGCCCGCTGGTTCCCAGGGTCGCCGACGCGGCCCGCCGGACAGCCGAGCGGGTAGTCGAGGAAGGCGGTGCGCGGCGCCTTGATCGCCTCGGAGGTCTCGCGCAGCGTGCTCGTCATCACCGTCGGCAGGCCGCGGCGCTCGATCGCTCGGGCGAGGATCGAGACGGCCCGGTGACAGCCCGGGCAGAACGGCAGCACGAGGAGGAGGTCGACGCCCTCGGACCGGTAGAGGTCGATCAGCTGCGGCGCGGTCTCCTCGACGAGGCCGGTGTAGAGCGAGATCGAGCCGAGGATCGAGGCGTTCCGCTGGGCCAGCTTGCCGATCGTGCCGACCGCCTCGAGCTCGGCGAGCCTCTCGATCGGGTAGGCGACGTTGAGATCGCGATCGGCGTAGGCCCGGATCGGGCTCAGGTGGGCGAATCGCAGCCCGGAAAACGGCTCGTCACGGTCGAGCACCCGGATCGACAGATCCTGGGTCTCCTCGAACGGCTGCTGGTGGGGGGCGTAGACCCCGCAGCTCGCCAGGACCCCGACGGTCGCCTCCTCGAGCGCGACGGTGAACGGCGTCCGCTCCGGCGGCTCGAAGTCAAAGGCGAGCTGCGGCCGGTGCTCGCTCCAGGTGGGGTCGAGCGGTGCCAGCACCTCGCGGACACAGCGCTGGAAGCTGTACGGCATGCGTCGTTTCTCCCTCTCGGTGGCTCGAAGCGTACCCAGCTGGCCCGCCCCCCGCCCGCCGGGTCGTTCGCGCGCCGGCCGCCGGGCGAACGAGCCGGCGGCCCATCACCCGCGCCCGCATCGCCGGGCCGTCGCCGATCGGCTAACACATCGGGAATGGCCAACCCCTGGCTCGAGCGCCGAGTCCTCGCCTATGCCCACCAGGGCGGCGCCAAGGAGGCGCCGTCGAGCACGATCTACGCTATCGAGCAGGCGCTCGCAGCCGGGGCCGACGCCGTCGAGCTCGACGTGCACATGACCGCCGACGGCGTTCTCGTCGTCTGTCACGACGCGACCCTCGAGCGGACGACCGACGGCAGCGGCCGGATCGCCGAGCACACCTGGTCCGAGCTGGCGCGCCTCGACAATGCCTACTGGTTCGTCCCCGGGGAGGATGCGCTGAGGGGCCGGCCCGAGGCCGACTACCCCCTGCGGGGACGCGCGCCCGAGCAGCGTGAGCTCGGCCTGGCCCGCCTCGACGAGGTGATCGAACGCTTCCCGGGCGTGCCGCTCACCCTCGACATCAAGCAGACGGACCCGGAGGTCCCGGCCTACGAGGAGGCCGTGGCCGAGCTTCTGGTTCGTCGTGGCCGGGTCGAGGACGTCATCGTCGCCTCGTTCAACGACCGGTCGACCTCACGTATCGCCGAGCTGGCGCCGGCGATCGGCACGTCCCCGGGCTCGGCGCTGCTCCTGCGGGCCGGACAGGCGCTGCTCTCCGGAGGCTCGCCCGACGAGGAGGTGCTCGCCGAGCTGCGCCGGCACGTCGCTGTGCAGGTGCCGCCCGCCTACGGCAGCCTGCGGGTCGTGGACGAGCGCTTCGTCGAATTCGTCCACGGGATCGGTCTCGCCGTCCACGTCTGGACGATCGACGAGGCCGAGGAGATGAGGGCGCTGCTCGAGGCAGGCGTCGACGGGATCATGACCGACCGCCCGAGCGTGCTCGCCGGCGTCCTGGCAAGTCGCTAGCCGCCAGCTCAGGGCCGCCAGCTCAGGGCCGCCAGCTCAGCCGCGACCGCAGTTCGGCTTCTTGCCGTGGTTCGCCTTCTTCTTCTTGCTGAGCTTGCGCTTCGTCGTTCGCTTGGACACGGCCGTAGAGGATAACCGCTGGCGGAGGCGAGCCGAAAAGCCGGAGCCGGGAAGGCGGGTCGTCGTGCCGCGCCGTGCGGCGCCGCCCAGCTCGGGCGGCGCCCAGCTCGGCGGTCCCCTCGAGGGCGCCGCCAGCAGCGCTACCGTTGAGCCCGGGCAGCGCCCGGCGCGCCGGTCCGCACATCGCCGTCGCCGGGGGCGGCCGGGTGACTCGGAGAGGCGCGACGGTTGGTCCAGACGGCGTGGTTGCTGCGCGGCGACGAGGTGCTGGCCAGCGTCGAGGTGGTCGACACCCTCGGCGGCCGCGCCCGCCAGCTGCTCGGGCGCCGGTCCTGCGATGGCGCCTTCCTCGCCCGCAACGCCCGGGTCGCCCACACCCTCGGCGTTCCTTTCACTCTCGACGTCGCCTACCTCGACGACAGCCTGGTCGTCGTCGTGACGGTGACGATGCACCCCTACCGCCTCGGCCTGCCACGGCTGCGCGCCCGCCACGTTCTCGAGGCGCCGGCGGGCGCCTTCGAGCGCTGGAAGCTGCGGCCGGGGGACCAGCTCGAGATCGAGGCGTGAGCGAGGGGGGCGCCGGCAGCGGGCAGCTGCTCGTCGTCTCGACGCCGATCGGCAACCTCGCCGACCTCTCGCTGCGAGCCCGCCAGGCGCTCGCCGAGGCCGATCTCGTCGCCTGGGAGGACACCCGGCACACCGGCAGGCTGCTCGAGCTCGCAGGCCTGCGCGCCCGTCGGCTCGTGTCCCTGCACGGTCACAACGAGGCCGCCCGCTCAAGCGAGGTCGTCGAGGCCTGCCTCGGTGGTGCCACCGTGGCGCTCGTCAGCGACGCCGGCACGCCGGCGATCTCCGACCCTGGGGAGCGCCTCGTGGCGGCAGCTGTGGCGGCCGGTGTCGAGGTGCGGGCGCTGCCGGGCCCCTCGGCCCTGCTCGCCGCCCTCGTCGTGAGCGGCCTGCCAGTCGGGCGCTTCAGCTTCGAGGGCTTCCTGCCGCGCAAGGGTCCCGATCGTCGTGACCGCATCGCCGCCCTCGCCGCCTCCCCCGTGACGAGCGTCTGCTACGAGGCGCCGGGCCGGGTGGCGGCCACGCTCGCCGAGCTCGCCGCGGCCTGCGGCCCCGAGCGTCGGGTGGCGGTCAGCCGCGAGCTCACCAAGCTGCACGAGGAGACCTGGCGCGGGAGCCTTGACGAGGCCGCGGTGCGCGCGGAGTCGCGCGAGCCGCGCGGCGAGCACGTCATCGTCCTGTCTCCGGCGCCGGCGCCGACGGTGCCCGGGGCGGCGGAGCTCGAGGAGGCGATGCGGCGCCTTCGGCTGGCGGGACTGTCAGCCGGCGACGCCCGTCGCGCCGCCCAGGCGCTGCTCGGGGTCTCCCGGCGGCACGCCTATGACGCTGCCCGCGCCGTCGACCCCGCCTGAGCAGCCGCCCCCCGACCCGGGATAGGTTGGGTCGCCGCCCCGGCGAGATCGCGCCTCGTCCGACCGGCGGCAGCCGGAGGTCGGAGATGGCGCTGCACCGCGGATCGCCCCACCCGGCGGCTTCGCGCCGCCGCGCCAACCCGCTGCACGCCCTCGACGGGCCGGCGGCGGGCGGTGAGCTCGAGCTGCCGACCCATCGGCTCGGGCGGCACCCGGTTCCGGCCGAGACCGCCTACCAGCTCGTCCACGACGAGCTCTTGCTCGACGGCAACGCCCGGCTCAACCTGGCGACGTTCGTGACGACCTACATGGAGCCGCAGGCGCGTCGGCTGATGGCCGAGTGCGCCGAGAAGAACATGATCGACAAGGACGAGTACCCCCAGACCGCCGAGCTCGAGCGGCGTTGTGTCAGCATCCTCGCCGACCTCTGGCACGCTCCGGAGCCCGCCGAGGCGGTCGGCTGCTCGACGACCGGGTCCTCGGAGGCCTGCATGCTCGGCGGCCTGGCGCTGAAGCGGCGCTGGGCGGCACGCCGGCGCTCGGGCGCCGGCGTCGCGCCGAACCTCGTGATGGGCGCCAACGTGCAGGTGTGCTGGGAGAAGTTCTGCAACTACTTCGAGGTCGAGCCGCGCCTCGTGCCGATGGAAGGCGACCGCTTCCACCTGGGCGCCGCCGAGGCGGTGGCCCGCGTCGACGAGGGGACGATCGGAGTCGTCGCCATCCTCGGCTCGACCTTCGACGGCAGCTACGAGCCGGTCGCCGAGATCGCCGACGCCCTCGACCGGCTGCAGACCGAGAGCGGCCTCGACGTTCCGATCCACGTCGACGGGGCCTCGGGGGCGATGATCGCCCCGTTCCTCGATCCGGATCTCGTGTGGGACTTCCGCCTGCCGCGGGTCGCCTCGATCAACACCTCCGGGCACAAGTACGGCCTCGTCTACCCCGGGGTGGGCTGGGCGCTCTGGCGCGACCGCGACGCTCTCCCCGCCGAGCTCGTCTTCAACGTCAACTACCTCGGCGGGAACATGCCCACCTTCGCCCTCAACTTCTCGCGGCCGGGCGCCGAGGTCGTGGCCCAGTACTTCGCCTTCCTGCGCCTCGGCCGCGAGGGCTATCGGGTCGTCCAGCAAACGGCGCGTGACGTCGCCCTCCGCCTCGCCGGGCAGATCGCCGCGCTCGGGCCGTTCGAGCTCGTCACCCGTGGCGACGAGCTGCCGGTGTTCGCCTTCACCACCGCCGCAGGGGCCGGCTCCTTCGACGTCTATGACGTCGCGCGGCGCCTGCGCGAGCGCGGCTGGCTCGTCCCGGCCTATAGCTTCCCCGACAACCGCTCCGACCTCTCGGTGCTCCGGGTGGTCGTTCGCAACGGGTTCAGCCGCGACCTCGCCGACCTCCTCGTCGCCGACCTCGCCCGGCTGCTGCCCGAGCTCGAGGCCCAGTCGCACCCGTTGCGCGCCCCCGAGCAGCCGGCGGCCTTCCACCACTGAGAGCGCGGAGCCGTCCGAGAGCGCGGAGCCGTCCGAGAGCGCGGAGCCGCCCGAGAGCGCGGAGCCGTCCCGGGAGAGCGCCACCGGCCGAGAGCGCGCAGCTTGGAGATCTCGAATCGGCTGACCGACCGCCCGGTACGCTGAGCAGGATGGGCCAGGACCAGGGACGTCGCTTCTTTGTCACGACGCCGATCTATTACGTCAACGACGCGCCGCACCTCGGGCACGCCTACACGACGGTCAACGCCGACGCGCTGGCGCGCTGGCACCGGCTTGCCGGCGAGGAGGTGTTCTTCCTCACCGGCACCGACGAGCACGGCCTCAAGATCGCACGCGCCGCAAAGGCGCAGGGGATGTCGCCGGCGGCCTGGGCCGACGTCACGAGCGCACGCTTCCGCGACGCCTGGGCGGCGCTCGAGATCTCCAACGACGACTTCATCCGCACGACCGAGGAGCGTCACCGGCGCTCCGTGCAGGCGTTCGTGCAAGCGATCTACGACAACGGCTACATCCGCAAGGGCGAGTACGCCGGTTGGTACTGCGTCTCCTGCGAGGACTACAAGTCCGAGTCCGAGCTCGGCCCCGACCGGCTCTGCCCGATCCACCAGCGTCCGGTCGAGTGGTTTACTGAGGAGAACTACTTCTTCGAGCTGTCGGAGTTCAGCGACCGGTTGCTCGAGCACTACGCCCGCCACCCTGGCTCGATCATCCCCGAGAGCAGGCTCAACGAGGCAGTCGGGTTCGTCAAGCAGGGCCTCCGGGACATCTCCATCACCCG
>DAHUZG010000382.1 GCA_027306715.1 Acidimicrobiaceae bacterium | reverse complement strand
TGCACCCGGTGCCGCGGCGCCCGGTCGCTGCTCGGGACGGCGACGCCGCGACGAGCCGGCAGCCTGCGGCAAGCGCCGGCAACGGCGCCATGGGCGCCGATGGCGTTCCCACGGTGGCCGTGCCGTCCTTCGGGCCGCTCGAGTCGCCGGGCGCGCCCGGTGACCGGGGACCCTCGCCGCCCGGCGCCGGCCTCGGCGTCCCGGTCGTCTCGGGCGCCGGCCTCGGCGTCCCGGTGGTCTCGGGCGCCGGCCTCGGCGTCCCGGTGGTGCCCGGCGGCTTCGACGACGACACCGTCGGCGTGCTGCCGCAGCGAGCCGACCCGCCGACCGAGGCGGTCGAGACGGTCGGAACAATCGGACGGAGCCTTCCTGCTGTCGCCCTCGGCCAGCTCGTCGCCCGCTCGAGGATGGCACGAGGGGGTCGTCGGCTCGACGAGCCCGCCCTGCCGACCGCGGCGCCGGCGCCTCCCGGCCGGCGCATCAGCATCGGCTCCACCGGCGCGGTCGCCTCGGCCCCGCTGGCGCAGGCGTGGGCCCCGGTCTCGCCGCCCGAGACCGAGACGAGGACCGAGGGCGGGCCGTCCGAGGAGGGGGTGGACGGCGCCGCGCCGGTCGGGATGGCGCCGGCAGCGGGCGGGATCGACGCCGGCGAGGTCGCCGACCCGGCGGCGGAGACCGAGCTCAACCCGGCCGTCCCGATCGTCTTCGACTTCGACGAGCTGGCCGAGCCGCCGATCCCGCCGACCTCGGTGAAGCCGATCCGCGGGCTTCGACCGCCGGGCTCGGAGCGCCGGGCGCGGCGAGCCGCCGCCGGAGCCGCCGCCGTGGTCGCCATCGCCGCGGTCGGCGTCGGCATCTGGGAGCTCGCCACCAAGGCCAAGCCGGGCGGGACGCCTGTGGCGACTGCCACGGGCGGCACGCCGGCGAAGGCGCACACCGGTACACCGGCCCACCACCACACGTCGAGCACCGTGCCGCCGACGACGCAGCCGAGCCCCACGGTCAACGCCATCTCGCGCTCGGCCAACCTGCTCGTGTTCCCGGCCCCGACCGGCTCGTACATCCTCCGCTTCAGCGTCAGCTCGGCAGACTGCTGGGTCGGTGCCCATCCCGGCGGCGGAGGCTACGTCTGGCAAGCGACGGTGTACCCGAACCAGCCGGCGAGCTACCAGGTGACCGGGGCGACGACGATCCGCATCGGCAACGCCCGCGTGATCTCGATCACCCTTGACGGCAAGCCCGTCTCGCTCCAGGGCGGAGGGCTCACCTACGACGCCGAGTTCTCGCCGACGGCCTTGTCGCCGGCGAGATAGCGGGAGCACGTCGGTCACGCACCGGGCGGCGGCTGTCCCCGAATTCTGTTTGCGCTCAAGCGCCAGTAGTAGTACCTTTGATGAACCTCGAGGTGCAAGGCGCGAGTGCTCGGTGGACCCACGGCGAGTGCTCGGTGAACCCACGGGGGGGGCTTCGATGCATGCTTCGGCGCGCAAGCGGCTTGTCGGTGTCAGGAGAGGCGCCCCGCGGGCGTTGTGGGTGCCCGCCGGCGCGTTGTTCGTGGCGCTCGCCCTGAGGGCCGGAGGATCGGTTGTCCCCGGCCCTGCCGCGGCGCAGGTCAGCGCGACGACCACGTTCAGCTCGCCGGGCACGTACAGCTTCATCGTGCCGGCGGGGGTCACGAGCCTGAGCGTGCTCGCCATCGGCGCCAGCGGCGGAAGCAGTCCGGCTTGTCATTCTTCGCCTTCCGCTGGCGGTGGGGTGGGCGCGTCGGTGAGCGGGGCGGTCGCGGTGACACCCGGCGAGCCGCTGCTCGTCGGGGTCGGCGGGCCCGGCGGCAGTGGAACGTGCAATTCCCTCAGTGCCGGCGGTGCCGGCGCCGGCGGGGTCGGCGGCGGCGGCACGGGAGGAACGGCCGGGCTCAGCCTTGGCAACTACACCCAGGGGGGCGCTGGCGGCGGAGGCGCTTCGCTCCTCGAGCTGCCGTCAGCCTCGCCGGGATTCGGAGCGCTGCTGGTGGTCGCCGCCGGCGGGGGCGGCGCCGGAGGCGAGATCGGTCCGAGTGACCTCTCTGCAGGTGGGGGAGGCGCCGCCGGCGCCGCCGGCGGCGCCGGAGACGAGTTCCTCAGCCCGGGTGGCATCGTTCCAGGTGGGGGAGGTGGGGGAGGCGCTGCCGGCGGCGCCGGCG
>DAHUZG010000371.1 GCA_027306715.1 Acidimicrobiaceae bacterium | reverse complement strand
GGTCGCCCGCAGCCGGTCGGGGTCGTGGCGCGTGCGGTCGGCCACCTGGACGAGGTACTGGTCGCGCACGAGCTCATCGGGGTGCTCTGCGATGGCGGCGACAGCGGCGCGGGCAGCCTTCGCCCGCCCCTCGGGAGTCGTGAGATCGTCCGAGGACAGCGCCCGCTCGACCACGAAGGCGAGGAACGGGCGCGCAGAGCTGACGGCGGCGGCGAGCGCTGGCGGATCGCGCTGGGCGAGCTCCGCCGGATCGCTCCCGGCGGGCAGGGCGGCGACGGCGAGCTCGACGGCGTGACGGCGCTCCCACTCGTAGAGCCGCGCCGCAGCGTTCTGCCCGGCGGCATCGGCGTCGAAGCAGAGCACGACGCGCTTGGCGAAATTGGCCAGCACCTTGACATGTTCCTCGGTGAGCGAGGTGCCGCAGGTGGCGACGGCACGGGGGACTCCGGCGAGGAAGCAACCGATGACGTCGGTGTAGCCCTCGCAGACGATTGCCTCGCCGGTGCGCGAGATGTCGGTCTTGGCCCAATTGAGCCCGTAGAGGGTGCGCCGCTTCTGGTAGAGCGGCGACTCGGCCGAGTTGCGGTACTTCGGCCCGGGGTCGCCGCCGCCCTGCCCACGGCCGCCGCCCTGCCCACGGCCGCCGCCCTGCCCGCCACCGCCCGGGCGGCCTTTTCCGCCAGCGCTCGCGCCGGCGTCTGTGCTGTGGGCGCGGCGCAGCTCTTCGGGCAGGATCCTCCCACCGAGAGCGATCGGGCGCCCGCCGGGGTCGAAGATCGGGAAGATGATGCGCTCCCTGAAGGCGTCGACCGGCCGGTCGCGCTGGCCGGTCCAGGCGAGCCCCGCCTCGACGAGAAGGGCCGCGGGCAGCCCGAGAGCGCGCACGAGGGCGGCGGGGCCGCTCGGGGCGTAGCCGAGGCGGAACTGCCGCACCGTGTCGCCGTCGTAGCCGCGGGCGCGCAGGTACTGCCGTGCCGCCCCTCCCTCCGGCGCCTCGAGGAGGACGCCGTGGTAGTACTCGACGGCCTTGCCCATCGCCTCCGCCAGCGCCTGGCGCTTGCCCCGCTCGGCGCGCTGCAGCGGGTCGTCGGTGACCTCGACGGTGATCCCGGCGCGCCCCGCGAGGCGTTCGACCGCCTCGACGAAGCCGCACCCCTCGACGGCGCGGACGAAGCTGATGGCGTCACCGGAGGCCTGGCAGCCGTAGCAGTAGTAGAGGCCCTCTTCGGCATTGACGCTGAACGAGGCCGTCTTCTCGCCGTGAAAGGGGCAGAGGCCGACGAACCTGCGCCCGGCGCGCTTCAGCGCAGTGTGCTCGCCGATCAGGCCGAGGATGTCGGTCGCCGCCCGCACCTTGGCGACGTCCTCGTCGGCGATTCCCACGGACAGCGACCGTACCCGCCGGGCGCCGATCGCGTGCCGGCGGGGCCACGCCTGGCCGCGGCGCTGAGGTGCTGAGGTCGCCACGCGAGGCTGAGCAGCCGCCACCGGCGGGCCGCTCAGACCTCGATGCGCTCGCTCAGGTAGCTCGGGAGCGAGTCGATCGGGAGTCGCTCCTGCGCGGTCGAGTCCCGCTCGCGCACCGTAGCCGCCCCGTCCTCGAGGCTGTCGAAGTCGACGGTGACACAGAACGGAGTGCCGATCTCGTCCTGGCGGCGGTAGCGGCGACCGATCGACTGGGTGTCGTCGTAGTCGCACATGAAGCGCTGCCTCAAGGTGGCGTGCAGCTGGCGCGCCAGCGGGACGAGCGTCTCCTTCTTCGACAGCGGCAGCACCGCCACCTGGTAGGGCGCCAGGCGCGGGTGCAGGCGCAGCACGACCCGGCGCTCCCCGCCGATCTCGTCCTCGTCGTAGGCGGCGAGGAGGAAGGCCATCATCGTGCGCGTCGCTCCTGCCGCCGGCTCGATGACGTACGGCAGGTAGCGCTCGTTCGAGCCCTGGTCGAAGAACTCGAGGCGGACGCCGGAGTGCTCGGAGTGGGCGCGCAGGTCGAAGTCGGTGCGGTTGGCGATGCCCTCGAGCTCGCCCCAGCCCCAGGGGAAGGCGAACTCCACATCTGCGGTGCCGGCCGAGTAGTGAGACAGCTCCTCGGCGTCGTGGTGGCGGAGTCGCAAGAGGTGATCGGGGATGCCGTAGCGCCGGTACCACTCGAGCCGCTCGCCGCACCAGTAGTCGAACCACAGCGGCGCTTCGGGAGGTGGCACGAAGAACTCGAGCTCCATCTGCTCGAACTCGCGGGTGCGGAACACGAAGTTGCCGGGCGTGATCTCGTTGCGGAAGCTGCGCCCGATCTGGGCGATGCCGAACGGCGGGCGGCGACGCATCGTCGTCGCGACGTTCAAGAAGTTGACGAACATCCCCTGCGCCGTCTCGGGGCGGAGATAGGCGACGGCGGCGTCGTCCTCGACCGGGCCGACGACGGTCTTGAACATCAAGTTGAACGGCCGTGCCTCGGTGAGGTCGTGCGAGCCGCAGCTCGGGCAGGCGTCGCCGATCTGGTCGGCGCGCCAGCGCTCGTGGCAGCTCCGGCAGTCGACGAGCGGGTCGGCGAAGGTCGCCAGGTGGCCGGAGGCTTCCCACACCTTGGGGTTGGTGAGGATGGCGGCATCGATCGGCACGACGTCGTCTCGGCCCTGGACGATCGCCCGCCACCAGGCGTCCTTGACGTTGCGCAGCATGAGAGCGCCGAGCGGCCCGTAGTCGTAGGTCGAGCGCATCCCACCGTAGATCTCCGAAGAGGGGAAGACGAAGCCGCGGCGCTTGGAGAGGTTGACCACGGCGTCGAAGCGCGACGGGTCGAGTCCCGCCCGCTCGCCACCTTTGTCGCCGCCCTCCTCGGCCCGCGACGAGGCGGCCTCCCCGACGCTTCCCGCAACCGGCTGCGCCGGCACTGAGCTGCTGTCGCTGACGCCGTCGTCGCTGAGGGAGAGATGGGACTCGGCCATGGGGCGAGGATACCCGGCCGCCCCCGGCGGCTCTTCCCGGCAGCACTTCCCGGCAGCGGGGCTGCGGGAGGGTCTACCTCGGAAATGCTCGCTGAGCTAGGTGAGCTGGCATCATGGGCCGATGCCTCATGGGCCTCCGACGCCGGGTGCGCAGGCCCGAATTCTGCCGGGGCACCCGCCTTTCCTACCTCACCCCAACCCGATCGCGCGCCGGTGAGGTCGCTTCCCGATCCGACGGCCGGTCAGGTGCTGTCGGTCCTCGCCGCGGTGGCGTCGGTCGACGATCAGGCGAGCTTCGGACCGGTCGCGCTGCGCGCCCTCGCCACGGTCGTCGACTTCGACGTCGGCTCGTACAACGAGGTCGACGGAGACGCCGGCGTCGCGCGCTTCTCCGTCTTTCCCGAGGGCCGCAGCTCCCGCGTCGATCCCGCCGACGAGGCGGCGTTCCCGCGGCTGATCGGTCAGAACCCGATCCTGCGCTACCAGCAGCGCACGGGTGACCTCTCCGCACGTCGAATCTCGGACTTCCTCACGAGCGACGAGCTGCACGAGCTCGAGCTGTACCAGAGGATCTATCGCCCGCTCGGGTTGGAGTACCAGGTGGC
>DAHUZG010000368.1 GCA_027306715.1 Acidimicrobiaceae bacterium | reverse complement strand
GGGGTCAGCGGGCTCGGGACGACCTTCGGCGGTGCGGCGGGGGCGTCGCTGATCAACGACCATCTCGCCCGCCTCCTCGTCGGCGACGAGGGGTCCGACATCGAGCGCCTGTGGGACGAGATGTACCGCTCCTCGCTGCCCTACGGCCGGGGCGGCCTGGCGATCATGGCGATCTCGGGGGTCGACCAGGCTCTCTGGGACCTCCTCGGCAAGGAGGCCGAGCAGCCCGTCTACCGGCTTCTCGGCGGCGCCTGCCGGGAGGACCTGCCGATCTACCAGACGACCAACGACCGGGAGGACTGGCGCTCGCCCGAGGGCTTCGGGATCAAGCTCGCCATCCCCTACGGGCCGGCTGACGGCCGGGAGGGCCTGGCCGAGAACGCTCAGCTCGTCCGCGAGTGCCGGGAGACGGTCGGCGACAGCTGCGACATCATGCTCGACTGCTACATGGCCTTCGACGTCGCGTACACCCGGCGCCTGATCGAGCTGGTCGAGCCGTTCTCCGTCCGCTGGATCGAGGAGCCGCTGGCCCCGGACGACTACCGCGGCTACGAAGCCCTCGGCCGGGTCGACAGCCCGATCTCCATCGCCACCGGCGAGCACGAGTTCACGAGGTGGGGCTTCGTGCGCCTGATCGAGACCGGTGGTGTGAAGATCCTGCAGCCCGACGTCGAATGGGTGGGCGGGATCAGCGAGGCGAGGCGCATCTGCGCGCTCGCCTCGAGCTACCACCTGACGGTCGTTCCCCACGGCGGGGCCCTCCAAGCGGGCGCCCTGCATCTCATGAAGAGTCAGGTCAACACGCCGGTCGCCGAGTGGGTCCGGACCTGGGACCGGGCGGACGGGCGACCCGAGCCGGCGCTCGAGGGCGTTCCCGATCCCGTCGAGGGGCGGATCCGTCCGAGCGATCAGCCGGGCCTCGGGCTGGTTCGGGGGCGATCTTTCCGGGCAATCGGGTAGATTATGGTGCATTCCGTGAAATCTTCTCTTGGTGCGCTGGTGCTGGCGGTGTCCTTCGTCCCGCTGGCGACGAGCGCCGCCACCCCGAGGCCGGGCGCGCTCGAGCGCGCACTCGTGGCCAGGCCCGCCTGCGGGCCAAGCCAGCTGGCCGTCTGGATCAACACGCAGGGGAGCGGCGCTGCCGGCAGCTTTTATTACGACCTCGAGTTCACCAACATCTCGATGCGCGCCTGCACGTTGACCGGTTATCCCGGCGTCTCGGGCCTCAACGCCGCGGCAGCGCAGCTCGGGGCGCCGGCTGCCCGCGATCCGGCGCACGCCGCGGCCACCGTGACCTTGAAGGGCGCTCTTGTCCAGCCCGGTGGCCCGGTCGGTCTCGGCGGAAGCGCGACGGCGGTGCTGCGGATCGTCGATGTCGACAACTTCCCCGCCGCCACCTGCGGGCGCGCCACGGCGGCAGGCCTGCGTGTCTATTCGCCGGGCCAGACCGTGGCCAAGTTCGTCTCCTTGCCGTTCCTCGCCTGTGCGAGGACAAAGGCGCTGTACCTGTTCGTTCAGGCGCTGCAAGTCGGCCTGGCGTCCCGCTAGCGCCGGCGCCGGCGTTGCGGTAGGTCGCTGCGGACCGTCGCCCCGACGATCCCGGCGGCCACCACGAAGGCAAGGCCCAGCAGCACGACGGTAAAGGCGGAGACGCCGAGCAGGCGGGGCCCGGAGCCTGCGACGGCGAAGATCGCCGCTGCGAGCACGAAGGCGCCGACCGCCAGCCCGGCGGCGCAGCGGTTGGCCAGCTTCTGGATGCTCCGCATCAGGGCCGCTTCGTCGATCCCCTCGACCCGGAGGCGGAAGGCTCCGCCGGCGAAGGTGTCGAGCGCCTGGTTCATCCGCCTCGGCAGGTGCTCGACGAAGTCCTTGGCGTCGAGCGCGGCGCCGACGAGGCCGGCCGGTGACAGCGAGCGGCGCATCCGCCGTTCGAGAAGAGCCGCCGCGTGCTCGCGCACGACGTCCACCGGCGCGAGGTTCGGAGCCAGCCGGCG
>DAHUZG010000366.1 GCA_027306715.1 Acidimicrobiaceae bacterium | reverse complement strand
CACCCTCGCCGACCTCGTCACGACCGGCGCCAACGCGCCGCCGTAGTCGCGCCTCTCGTCCTGCGCTCGATCCGGGACCGCCCGGGTCGCAACGCGTCCCGGGGCGGCGCGGAACGCGACGAACGGCCCCAACGGGGCCGTTCGCTCGAGTGTCACACCCCAAATGTCAAGATGTGGGAGGTCCAAATGTGAAGACCTCTCTGTGGAGGTGAGCGGACTCGAACCGCCGACTTCCACGTTGCGAACGTGGCGCTCTACCAGCTGAGCTACACCCCCGAGGGGCTCCAAGACGAGCCCGCCGGACGACGGAGATTAGCTCCGCCCGAACCCCCACCTCGACCGGCGCCGGCTACCGTCTCCGAACGGCCGTGCCGGTCGGGACGCGCTACGAGGGCGCCTCGACCAGCACGAAGGACGGGCGGCGTGGCATGGCGACGACGACCGACGGGTCGTTGCCGCCCCCACCGGCTGCTGCGACGGCCCGCAGACGAACAAGCGCGCCGCGCTCGGCAGCCAGGTGGCCCGCGGTCGCCGCCGTGCCGTCGGCGCTGCCGTCGGCGCTGCGCAATGCCCGCAGCCGGATGATCTTCGCCTCCCGCTCGGCGGCGAGAACGGCTTGGCGCTGGACGTAGACGAGAGCAGCCAGATAGGCGACGCCGAGGATCAGTACCACGAGACTGAGGTCCCAGAGAGGCCGGAACCACGGGATCGCTCCGAACAGGAACGAGCCGACGAGCGAGCAGGCGAGCCCGGCGAGCGTCCGGCGGCGGCGCATGACGAGCTGGGCCGAGCGCTCTCGCCCGGCGCGGCTGGCCGCGGCGGCGCCGTCGTGGCCAGCGATCCCCACACGGCGTGGCGAGCCGCGCTCGCCTGTCGGCACGGGCGTGGCACCGGGCCGACAGTCCTCCTCCGGCGCGAACTGGCGGAGGGCTCCGAGCCCGCGACGGAAGCGGTCGAGCTCGGAGCTGACCTGCCATTCGCCGAGCTTGCGCAACGCGTAAGGCGTTAGCGCCACCACCCACACCACGATGAGAACGGCGACGACCATTTCCCTGTGCTACCTCCAACCCGCGAGGCGATCGCGTGCTGGATCAGCAGGGTACCGCCCGGCTCTCCTCAAAGGGTGGATTTAGCTGGGGACTGCGATGGGGTTTTCCTGGGGAGAGCGCTGTGGACCTGCGATGGACGCTGGGGACGGCCGGCGCCAGGGATCAGCGCTCGGCTTGCACCTGGTCGAGCCGGCGCCAGCTTCCCGAGCGGCCCCCGGTCTTCTCCCACAGGCACAGCTCACCGATGCTCATCGTCCGGTCGGCGGACTTGCACATGTCGTAGACGGTGAGAGCGGCGACGGCACAGGAGGTGAGTGCCTCCATCTCGACACCGGTGCGGTCGATCGTCTCGACCTGCGTCTCGATCTCGACGTAGTCGTCGCCGATCGTGAAGTTGACGTAGACGCTCCCGACGAGCAGCGGGTGGCACAGCGGTATGAGGTCCGAGGCGCGCTTGGCTGCCTGGATGCCGGCGATGCGCGCAGCCCCGAGCACGTCCCCTTTGTTCATGGCGTTGCTCGCCACCTTGACCGTCGTCTCGGGCAGCATCCGCACCTTGCAGCGGGCGAGTGCCCGGCGAGGGGTGGGCGCGCTCGGCGTGGCGTCGACCATGCGAGCGCTGCCCAGGGGATCGAGGTGGGTGAGGCTCCGGTCCGCCACTCGGAGAAGTCTAGGCCCGACCGGCGCCAACCGCCCACCCGGTCGACCTTCCCCTATACTTGGCACTCGAACGCGTCGAGTGCCAAACCGGCGTCTGCACGCCAACGGGTGTCCGGCTGCGGCGAGCTAGGGGAGTGGCGACACCACAGCCGGGTGTCCCAAGGAGGCGGAGAGTGCCGACGTACGAGTACCGGTGTCGCAACTGTGGCGAGCACCTCGAGGTCGTCCAGTCCTTCACCGACGACGCCTTGACGAGCTGCCCCGCTTGCGGCGGCGAGCTGCGCAAGGTGTTCGGCAACGTCGGGATCGTGTTCAAGGGCAGCGGCTTCTACAAGACCGACAGCCGCGGCACGAGCACGACGGCCGAGGCGTCGCCGAGCTCGGACAAGGTCTCGGACAATCCGGCGGAGAAGTCAGGCGACAAGGCGGCCGAGAAGCCGGCCGAGAGATCGGGCAGCGGGACCAGCCCGACCGGCGGATCGGCCGCCGCCGCAGAGAGGCCTGCCGGCAGCCCGTCCGGCGCAGCGACCGGCACGCCCAGCACCGCTCCGGCGGCCGCAGCCGGCGCCGCCGCCAGCTGACCGCGCGGCGTCCCGCCGCCATCCCGCCCGCCGTTCCGGCGCCGTCGTGCCCGACCACTTGAGCGGCCGCCAGCGAAGGCCCGGTCACACCCCCGGCGGCGCCAGCCTCTTGGTGAGGATCGCCGGCAGCGCCGCCAGGTGCGGCGGCAAGGTGCCGACCGGCCCGGTCGAATCGGCGACCGGCTCGAGTGCCACGAGGCGCAGGGGCACCTCACCCGCCCACAGCCCGAGCTCGGCGTCGGGCTCGCCGCCGTCGCCGGGCGGCCCCGAGCGCACCTTCGCCGACGCCTCGTCGAGGTCGAAGGCGAGCACGCTCGTCTGGGCGAGCTCCTGCCCGGTCGGTACCCTGGCGTAGCCCCACTGGCCGGGCACGAGGTGCTCGGTGATCGCCCGAAGCCCGTTGAGCTTGGCCGCGCCCTCGAGAAGGCGGGCGTGCCCGAAGACCATCACGCAGCGATAGTTGGCAGAGTGGTTGAAGACCGAGCGGGCGAGCACCAGGCCGTCGGTGAGCGTGACGGTGACGCAGGCGGGAACGCCGTTGCGGGCCGTGCGCAGCGTCCGGCTCGCCACCGACCCGTGCACGTACAGCGTCCTCCCGGTGCGCCCGTAGGAGGTCGGCACGGCGACCGGCCAGCCGTCGACCTCGAGCGCCAGGTGACAGACGACACCGGCGTCGAGCACAGCCGCCACCTCGTCGAAGCCGTCGCGGCCGCGCTCGGGGTGCCGGCGAAGGCGCGAGCGCCCCTCGGAGCTGGCGCCGCCGGCTGCAGCGTGCGAGCGCCCCTCGGAGCTGGCGCCGCCCGTTGCGGCCGCGCGGGGCGACCGTGGCTCAGGCACCGCTCAGCGCCACGTCGGAGAGTGCCAGCGTCATCCCGCAGGCCACGCCCGGCAGCCAGTCGACGTCGGACCCGACATGCTCCACACGCTGCAACATACGCTGCATGCTCGAGGCGATGGTGGCCTCGCGGACCGGCTCGGCAAGGGTGCCGTTGCGAATCATGAGGCCCTCGGCGCCGACGGAGAAGTCGCCCGAGACGAGGTCGACGCCGGAGTGCACGCCGCTGATGCTCTGCACGAGCAGGCCTTCGCCGACGGCGCCGAAGATCGCCTCCTGTCCGAGCTCGCCGGGGCGCAGCGCGAGCGCTCGTGCGCCGACCCCGGGTGTCGAGCGGAAGCCGGCCCGCACCGCCGACGCGGTCGAGGCCGCGCCAGCCCGGCGCCCCGCGTAGCTGTCGTAGAGGAAGCGTCGCAGCACGCCGCCCTCGAGCAGAACGCTCGGCCGGCTGGCGAGGCCCTCGGCGTCGACACTGCCGGCGCCGAAGGCGAGCGGGTTGGTCGGGTCCTCGACGAGGTGGATCGAGGGCGACGCCACCTGCTCGCCGATCCGCCCGGCGAACAGCGATCGGCCTTTCAGCACCTCCTCGCCGGAGAGAGCGGCGCCGAGCAGCGCCAGCACGGTGGCGGTGACCCGCGGCTCGAGCACGACGACGACGCGGTCGCTGGCCGGCTTTCGGGCGCCGAGGAGGCGCACGGCGCGCTCGACGGCGTCGGCAGCCGCCCGCTCGAGGTCGAGCTCGTCCGGGCGCCGTCCGACGCTGTAGCCGTAGCCGGTCTGGGTCTCGACGCCGTCACCGGCGACGGCGTCGGCTCCGACGAAGCAGACCGTCCGACGGCTCGTGGCGGCGATCCCGGTCGTGGTCGCGATCGCCGTCTCGGCGAGCACGTCGCCGTAGTCGGCGCGGGTCACCTGGCGGATACGGCGATCCCCGGCACGCACGAGGCGCTCGAGCTCGATGGCGAGCGCCACCTTGTCCTCGGTCGGCGTGGCGGCGACCGCCTCGTCGTAGAGCTCGAGGGGGACTGTCTCGACCCCGTCGGGAGCGGCGAGGCCGGCGTGCTCGTCGGCGCCGGCGAAGCCGGCG
>DAHUZG010000361.1 GCA_027306715.1 Acidimicrobiaceae bacterium | reverse complement strand
CTCCGAGGGCGAAGGCTCGAGCGGCTCCGGCTCGAGCGGCTCCGGCTCGACCGGCTCCGGCTCGACCGGCTCCGGCTCGACCGGCCGCGGAACCAGCTCCGCCGCCGGCTCGTCGTCGGCGTCGACAGGGAGCGCCTCCTCCGGCTCGCGATCGGCGACGGGGACCGCCGTCAACTACTTCTACGGGATCCTCTCGGTGCAGGTGAGCGCCACCGGCAAGAAGCTGACCAACGTCACCATCGCCTCGATCAACGACGGCGGGAACTTCCGTTCGCAGTCGATCGACCAGCAGGCGGTCCCGATCCTCGAGCAGGAGGCGATGCAGGCCCAGAGCGCCAGCATCCAGGGGGTCTCCGGTGCCACCTACACGAGCCAGGGCTTCATCCAGTCGCTCCAGTCCGCGCTCTCGAAGCTCGGGATCTGAACGGCGAGGCTCGGCGCCGGATCACCTCCGAGCCCGCCGGGCCGCCTGACGGCTGCTCGGGCAAGAGCTCCCGGTTGCCGTCTGGTCGCCGCCTCACCCTGACCGGTGCAGGATGAAGCCGTGACCCGCGTCGATAGGCAGCAGGCTGGCACGGCGGAGCAGGCTGGCACGGCGGAGCAGGCCGGGCGGGTGATCCGTCGGGACGAGGCGGTGATGGGAACCGTCGTCAGCTTCGACCTCCGTCCCCCGCCACAGCTCGGTGATTCGGCCGTCTTCGCCGCCCTCGCCCGGGCTCGGGCGCTGCTGCAGCGGATGGATGCGCTCTTCAGCCTCTGGAAGCCGGAGAGCCCGATGAGCCGTCTGCGTCGTGGCGAGCTCGCCCTCGCAGACGCTGCGCCGGAGCTGCGCGAGGTGCTGGATCGCTGCGAGGTCGCTCGCCAGCTGAGCGGCGGGTGGTTCGACCCGTGGTCGATGCCCGGAGGTCTCGACCCGACGGGCCTCGTCAAGGGCTGGTCGGCGGCGCGCGCGCTGCAGCTGCTCGTGGCGTGCGGCATCGAGGACGCGATGGTCAACGCCGGTGGCGACATCGCCGTCGGCGGGTCGCCCGAAGCTGGAGCGCGCTGGCGAATCGGGATCCAGAGCCCTTTCTCCCGACACCGTCTCCTCGGTGTCGTCGAGGTGGCCTCAGCGATCGCCACCTCCGGGACCTACGAACGAGGTGCTCACCTCGTCGACCCGCACGACCGCCGGCAGCGCAACCGCCTCGCCTCGGCGACGGTCGTAGGGCCCGAGCTCGACCTTGCCGACGCTCTTGCTACTGCGCTTGCCGTCGGGGGGACCGAGATGCTCGAGGCGCTCGAGGACGTCGCTTCCTACGAGGCGCTCGGCGTGACCGCCGCCGGGGACCTCGTCCGCACGAGCGGGTTCTTTCTCGAGGACCTCGGCGCGTAGAGTCAGGTCGGTGACCGTCATCGACGACCAGGGGCGACCGGAGCCGCCGCTGGCGGCCGGTGAGGTCGAGACCTTGCTCGGCTTCCTCGACTACCAGCGCGCCACGCTGAGCTGGAAGTGCGCCGGTCTCGATGCCGGTGCCCTGGGCGCGACCGTCGGAGCGTCCTCGATGACGCTTGGCGGGATGCTCAAGCACCTCGCCCTTGTCGAGCTGTCGTGGTGCTCGAGCTGGCTGCACGGACGCGAGGTGGGGCCACCGTGGGACGAGGTGCCCTGGGACGAGGATCGCGACTGGGACTGGCATTCGGCCGCCGAGGACAGCCCGGACGCGCTGCGTGGCCTCTGGGCCGGCTCGGTGTCACGATCGCGTGCCCTTGTAGCTGAGGCCCTTGCCACCGGTGGCCTCGACCAGCTCGCTCGGCGCGCCTGGCCAGACGGGCGGTCGCCGAGCCTGCGCTGGATCCTGTGCCACCTGATCGAGGAATACGCCCGGCACAACGGTCACGCCGACTTGATCCGGGAATCGATCGACGGCTCCGCCGGCGAGTAGCCGAGGACGCCGCCGGCGCTCAGCGGGCGGTGGCGAGCAGGTGCCGGCGATCGCCGTCGTCGAGAGCGAGATCGACGACTGTCCAGGCCATCGCCGTGGCACCGTCGAGGACCGCATTGTCGGCGGTTGGCGTGGCACAGTGCGCCGTGAACTCGGGTTGGTGGTTCACCGCCGGGAATGAGTCGATGCCAAGCATCGGATGGATCGTCGGGATGGCGAGCGACACGTTCGCCATGTCGGTCGAGAGGGTCGGCTGCCGTTCGGGGACCGGCAGGAACTCCCTCCCGAGCGCTGTCGCGTTGGCGAGGTAGCGCGCCGCCATGGCTGCGTCGATGCGCATCTCTGAGTAGACCGGGCCCTGTTCGACGATCTCGAAGGAGGCGCCGGTGGCGACGGCGCCCGCCTCGAAGCACCGCCGGACCCTCGTCTCCCACGCGGCGAGGGCCGCGATGGTGCGTGCTCGGACGTAGAACTTCGCCGAGGTGGCAGCCGGGACGATGTTCGGCGCAGCGCCCCCGTAGGTGACGATGCCGTGCACCTGGTCCCCGGCGCAGGCGTGCTGGCGGAGCAGGCCGATCGCCACCTGGGCGATCGTCAGCGCGTCGGCGGCGTTGACGCCGAGCTCGGGATACGCAGAAGCATGTGCCTCCTTGCCGTGGTAATGGACGTCGAAGTGGCTCACTGCCAGGCATGCGGCCTCGACGAGCTCGAGCGGGTAGGGATGGACCATCATCGCTGCGTGGACGCCGTCGAAGGCTCCTCGCTCGAGCATCAGGATCTTTCCGCCGCCCCCCTCCTCGGCCGGCGTCCCGTAGACCTGCACGGTCGCCCCGAGCGATCCTGCGATCTCGGCGAGGCCGAGCCCGGCTCCGACAGCGGCAGCGGCGATGATGTTGTGGCCGCAGGCGTGCCCGATCTCGGGCAGGGCGTCGTACTCGCAGCAGATCGCCACTCGTAGTGGCCCGTCACCAATGGTGGCGATGAAGGCCGTCGGCAGGTCGGCCACCCCGCGCTCGAGGGTGAAGCCTCCGGCCTCGAGCGACTCGGCGCACCAGGTGGACGCCAGCTCCTCCTTGAAACCGAGCTCGGGATGGGCATGGATCCGGTGCGAAAGGCCGATGAGCTGCTCCCCGGCGCGATCGATGGCGCGGCGCACCGCCTGCTTCTCGGGACTGTGACCATTTGTGCTCGCCGTCATCTGCCACCCCTCGTCGTCAGCGGACCTCGGCGATCACGTCGCCTGGTCCGACGGTCGCCCCCGCTCCCACCCGCAGCACGGCGACCGAGCCGGCGATCTGGCAGCGAACGGGATTCTCCATCTTCATCGCCTCGATGACGCAGATCACGTCCCCCTCAGCGACCGTGTCGCCGACCTGCACGCGCAGCTCGATCACGGTCCCTTGCATCGGGGAGGTCACCGTCCCGCCGGAGGCGACGACGCTGTGGCGCCGCCGGTCGGCGCGCCCGCCTGCTTCGGCGGCGCCACCTGCTCGAGTCGCATCGGCGACGGCAGGGGCACGCAACCAGAGCCGGACGCGGTAACGCCGGCCGTCGACCTCGGCGTCGACCGTGCGCGGTTCGAGCGCCTCCCCGGCCCCGGCACCCCCCTCACCGGCCCCGCCGGCCCCGCCGACGCCCGCTGCTGCCGGCGCTTTGGATCCGGCCGGCGCGCTCGTCAAGTCGAGCCGCTCGGTGACAAAGCGCGTCGAGTGCGTCGCGGCGACGAATTCCTCGCTGGCGAGGATCGCCTGCAGGGCCGGGATCGTCGTCGCCACGCCGGCCACCTCGGTCTCGACGAGGGCGCGCAGCATCCGCCGGCGGGCGGTCTCGCGATCCGGGCCCCAGGTGACGACCTTGGCGATGAGGTTGTCGTAGCTAGCGCCGATCGTGTCGCCGGCCTCGTAGCCGGCATCCACGCGAACACCTGGACCGGAGGGCGCCCGCCACGCGGTGATCTTTCCCGGCGAGGGCAGGAAGGCGCCGGCGGCAAGGTCCTCGGCATTCAGCCGGCACTCGATCGCGTGGCCCCGCGGCGCGGCCCGAAGCTCCTCGCCGAGCCGCTCACCTGCGGCCACACGGAGCTGCCACTCGACGAGATCGAGGCCGGTGACGGCCTCAGTGACGGGGTGCTCGACCTGCAAACGGGTGTTCATCTCGAGGAAGTAGAAGCTTCCGTCCTGGTAGAGGAACTCGAGAGTGCCCGCTCCCTCGTAGCCGCAGGCACGCACGAGGCGCAGCGAGGCATCGGCCATGGCCGCTCGCACGCCGCGCTCGAGCCGAGGTGCGGGCGTCTCCTCGACGAGCTTCTGGTGCCGTCGCTGGCTCGAGCAGTCGCGCTCGCCGAGGGCGACGGCGCCCCCGTGGCGGTCGGCGAGCACCTGAACCTCGACGTGCCGCGGCCAATCGAGGTAGCGCTCGATGTAGACCTCGCCGTTGCCGAAGGCGGCCAGAGCCTCGCTGCGCGCCCGCGCCAGGGCGTCGGCCGCTTCCTCCGGCCCGGCGACGACTCGCATCCCCCGGCCGCCGCCTCCATAAGCGGCCTTCACCGCCACCGGCCATCCGTGGGCGGCGCCGAAGGCGACCACCTCGCCGACCTCGTCGACGGGGCCGACGCTGCCGGGAACGACCGGGAGCGAGGCTGCTACGGCGGCGGCGCGCGCCGTCACCTTCGAGCCCATCATCTCGATCGTCTCGGGCCTCGGGCCGATGAAGACGAGGCCGGCGCCGGTCGCTGCGCGGGCGAAGCCGACATTCTCGGCGAGGAACCCGTAGCCCGGATGGACCGCCTCTGCGCCGGCGCGGACCGCCACCTCGACGAGCTTGTCGGCGACGAGGTAGCTCTCTGCGGCACTGACGCCGCCGATCGCATAGGCCTCGTCGGCGAGCCGGACGTGGAGGGCGCCGGCATCGGGCTCGGAGTAGACCGCCACGCTCGGGATGCCGAGATCGCGACAGGTGCGGATGATGCGCACTGCGATCTCACCCCGGTTGGCGACGAGGACCTGGGCGAACACGCTCCGCCTTCCCGTCCGCCGCCGGCCGGCGGCGGGACGGCCGGAGGCTACCCGCCGGAGACGCGGAGCCGCCGAGTGGCCCCCGAGTGCCCGTCCCCGGGCAGCCGCGGTCCCGAGCAGCCGCGGTCCCGAGCAGCCGCGCCCGTACAGTTGCTCGTGTGGCCGATCAAGCGCGCGACGCGGCGGCCTTCGACGAGATCGTGCGCTTCGAGCGGATCGACTCGACCAACCGCTACGCACGTGACGCTGCCGAGACCGGGGGCGCGCATGGGCTCGTTGTCGTCGCCGCCGAGCAGACCGCCGGCCGTGGCAGGCTCGGACGCCACTGGAGCGCCCCGGCCGGCAGCTCGCTGCTCTGCTCGGTTCTCTTCCGTCCGCCGCTCGTGGCCGATCGCCTCCACCTCGTGCCGACCCTGGTCGCCCTCGCCGCTCTCGACGCGGTCGACGCCGTCGTCGGCTACGGCGCTGCGCTCAAGTGGCCGAACGATCTCGTCGCCGGTAGCCGCAAGCTCGCCGGCGTGCTCGCCGAGGTCGTGGCGCCGACGAGCGCGGTGATCGTCGGGCTCGGGCTCAACGTCGCCTGGCCGCCGGGTTGGCCGGCACCGGGGCAGAGCGAGGAGCTCGACGAGATCGCCCGGCGCTCGACCACGCTCGAGCGACTCGCCGGCGCGCCGGTGGAGGTCGCTGCCGTCGAGGAGGCGTTCCTCATGGCCCTGCGAGCCCGCTACTCGGCGGCGCTCACGTCCGGCTTCGACCGGATGCTGGTCGATTACCGGCGACGCTGCTCGACGATCGGGCGAGAGGTGCGGGTCGTGCTCGGCGACGGCGAGGTCGAGGGGGAGGCGGTCGACGTCACCGAGGGCGGCCGGCTGCTCGTCTTATCCGACGGGGAGCTTCGCAGCTTCGACGCCGGCGACGTCGTGCACCTGCGCTGAAGGGCGCCGCCGACTGTGCCGGGGGACGGTGGCAGGTTAGCCTCGGGCGGCTATGCAGATCCTCGTCACCGGCGGCGCCGGGTTCATCGGGTCCAACTTCGCGCGCTACTGGGTCGAGGAGCATCCCTCCGACCAGGTGATCGTCTACGACGCCCTCACCTATGCCGGCAACCTCGCCAACCTCGAGCCGCTCCTCGCCGAGCGGCGCGTCCGGTTCGTGCACGGCGACATCGCCAACCTCGAGCTGGCCACGTACGTGCTGGCCGAGAACGGCGTCGAGGTGGTCGTCAACTTCGCCGCCGAGTCGCACAACAGCCTCGCTGTGCTCGACCCGGCGAGGTTCTTCCGCACCAACGTCCTCGGCACCCAGGCGCTCTGTGAGGCCGCCCTCCGAGCCGGGGTGCGACGCCTGCACCACGTCTCGACCTGTGAGGTCTACGGCGACCTCGACCTCGATAGTGGCGAGTCGTTCTCCGAGTCCTCGCCGTACCGGCCGCGCACGCCCTACAACGCCTCCAAGGCCGCTGCCGACCATGTCGTGCGCTCCTACGGCGAGACCTTCGGGCTCGAGGCGACGATCACCAACTGCGCCAACAACTACGGGCCCTTCCAGTTCCCCGAGAAGGTACTGCCGCTGTTCACGACGCGGGCGATCGACGGCGAGCCGCTGCCGCTCTACGAGTCGTCGCAGAACCGCCGGGAGTGGATCCATGTCGACGACCACTGCCGGGCGATCGAGCTCGTGCTCGAGCGCGGGGTGGTCGGCGAGACCTATCACGTCGGCACCGGGCGCGAGGCGAGCGTGGAGGAGATCGCCGACGCTGTGCTCGCCTCCACCGGCCGTCCGGCTGCGCTCAAGACCATCGTCCCCGACCGTCCCGGCCACGACCGCCGTTACCTGCTCGACTCCTCGAGGATCCGTCGCGAGCTCGGCTGGGAGCCGACAGTCGCCTTCGAAGAGGGCCTCGCCGCCACGGTCGACTGGTACGTCGCCAACGAGGCCTGGTGGCGGCCGCTGATCGGGCGCTCGCCGGTCGTCGAGGGCGACTGGAGCGGCAGCACCCAGGCTCCGGCCACCTCTCCCTCCCGCTGATGCGGGTCCTCGTCACAGGGGCCAGCGGCCAGCTCGGTTCCGAGGTGCTCGAGGTGCTGGGGCGCAGGGCCGCAGCGATGCGCCGCGGCGGCGAGCTCGACGTCCTCGGTGCGGGTCACCGCCAGCTCGACGTCGCCGATCGCGACTCCGTGCTTGCCGCGGTGCTCGGCTACGAGCCCGACGTCGTCATCCACACCGCGGCCGTCACCGCAGTCGACGCATGCGAGTCCGAGCCCGATCGCGCCTTCGCCGTCAACGCGCTCGGCACCCGCCACGTCGCCGAGGCGGCGCGCCGGTCGGGGGCCCATCTTCTCTACGTCTCGACCGACTACGTCTTCGACGGGCTCGCAGGTCGCCCCTACCTCGAGTGGGACGAGCCGGCACCGCGCTCGGTGTACGGCCGCTCGAAGCTCGCCGGCGAGCGGGAGGTCGCTGGCGGTGGAACCATCGTCCGCACCGCCTGGGTGTGCGGGCGGACGGGGGCGAACATGGTGAAGACCGTGCTGCGGCTCCTCAGGGCCGGGGCACCGCTGCGCTTCGTCGACGACCAGCGCGGCAGCCCGACTCACGCCGCCGACCTGGCGGCAACCGTGGTCGAGCTCGCCCTCCAGCGCCGCCCCGGCGTGTTCCACGTCACGAACCAGGGAGAGACGAGCTGGTACGGCTTCGCCCGTTCGGTCGTCGGTTTCGCCGGGGGCGACCCCGAGTCGGTCGAGGCGATCTCCACCGACGAGCTCGATCCGCCGAGACCGGCACCGAGGCCGGCGTGCTCGGTCCTCGACAACGCAGCACTGCGTCTCTCCGGGCTCCCGCTGCTGCCACACTGGGAAAGGTCCATGGCCCGGCTCGTGGGCGAGCTGCAGGCCCCGCGGCCGGCGTGACCGGCGCCGCCGCGGCGCCCGGCTCCACGCCCCCCGGCCCGCTCCATTCGCAGCTCGGCGGCACCTCGGCCGTCGTCGTCAACCACAATGGCGGGGGAGCGCTCCTCGGCTGTGTCGCCAGCCTGCGCGCCGCCGGCCTCGCGAAGATCGTGGTGGTCGACAACGCCTCGCGCGACGGCTCGCTCGCCCGCCTGGCCGCCGCCGACCGCGAGGCCCTGCTCGTGCCGACCGGGCGGAACCTCGGCTACGGCACGGCGACCAATCGCGGGGCGCGCCGTGCCGGCGGCCGCTACCTGCTCGTCTGCAACCCCGACGTCGTCGTCGAGCCCGAAGCGGTGGGCGAGCTCGCCGCTCGGCTCGACGCCCGTGCGGATCTCGCCGTCGTCGGGCCGCGGCTGCTGTCGCCCGACGGCGTGCCGTACCCCTCGGCGCGCCGGTTCCCGTCGTTCACCACCGCCGCCGGGCACGCCCTCGTCGGCTGGTTGCGGCCCGACAACCGCTGGACCCGCCGCTACCGCCTCGCCGAGGGCTCCACCCTCGAGGAGGGACTGCGCGAGGAGCAGGACGTCGACTGGGTCTCGGGCGCCTGCATGCTCGTGCGCCGCGAGGCCTTCGACAGCGTCGGCGGATTCGACGAGCGGTACTTCATGTACGTCGAGGATCTCGACCTCTGCTGGCGCCTGCGGCGCGCCGGGTGGGTGGTCCGGTTCGTGCCGCAGGCGCATGTCATGCACGAGCAGGGGCGCTCGACGCGGCGTCGCCCGCTGCGGATGCTCGTCGCCCATCACCGCTCGACGTGGCGCTTCGCCCTCGTGACCTGCCAGGGTCCGACCAGGTTGGCCCTGCCCGTGGTCGCCGCCGGACTGGTCCTCCGGCTCGTCGCGTCATCGGCGCGCGAGCTGCTGCGCCGCTAGCGGCGTACACTCGCCGCGCCATGTCACGGGGTTCCTTCAGCCGCACGGTGGCACGCGCCGCGGCGAGTGGCGGAAGCCGTGCCTACCGCGGGCGCTCGCCGCGGGGCTTCTATGCCCTCATGCTCGTCATCTGCGCGCTCGGTGTCTTCCTCGTCGTCTACAGCCGCAACGAGCGGCTCCATCCGAAGGCCAACCCTGCCGCCGCCCCGACGGCGAGCGACCACTGGTACGCCGCGCTCGGCTTCGACCTCTGCGGCAAGGTCGAGGCCAACCTGCCGAAGAGCCCGAACTTCACCACTGTCGGCCTGCGCACGCTCGGTGACGGTGTCGTTCTGATCTCGCCCGGGATCGCAGCCAGCCCCGCCGCCTACGAAGGCAAGAACGACACCCTCGGCACCTTCGCCGCCAATTACCCCGGGTTCACGCTCACCTCGAGCAGCCTGCAGCTGCCGGCTCAGCACCAGCCGCTGCTGAAGAACGGGCAGTCGTGCGTGCCGTCCGTCGGCCCGTTGACAGGTCGTTCCCAGCTCGAGGTGTGGACCTGGGCCTCGGCGACGGCGAGGCCGGTCCGTTACACCGGTGACCCGACCAAGCTTCACCTCGACAACGGGATGATGGTGATGGTCGGCTTCGTCCCGACCCACACGAGCCTTCCTGAGCCGCCGTCGCGCTCGGCGCTCGTCGCCGACCTGAAGGGGCAGGCGATCGCCCCGGCGCCGACGCTGCCCCCGCTCACGACGACCCTGCCGCCGACGACGACCCTGCCGGCCACGACGACCCTGCCGGCCACGACCACCCTGCCTGGCACGAGATCTACCACGGGCAACTCCCCGACCTCGACCACGGCGGTGTCGCCATCGTCGACGGTGGCGAGCTCGAAGAGCTCGACGACGCTGGGGAAGAGCACCGGCGCGCTGAAGAGCGCGGGCTCGGCGACCTCGACGACGGCCGGCTCGAAGAAGGGCTGAGGTGCTCGCCGTCGTCCTCGTCGGGGGCGAGGGAACCCGCCTCCGCCCCCTCACCCACCACCTGCCCAAGCCGCTGCTGCCGATTGTCGAGCGCCCGATCATCGTCCGAGTCGTCGAGTGGCTCGCCCGCTACGGGATCGACGAGGTCGTCCTCTCGCTGGCGTACCAGCCCGACGCCTTCGTCCGTGCCTTCCCCGACCAGAGCTGTGTCGGCGTGCCGTTGCGCTACGCCGTCGAGCCTGCGGGCGGGCTCGACACCGCAGGGGCGATCCGCTTCGCCGCCGCCGAGGCGGGCGTCGGCGGCGAACCCTTCGTCGTCGTCAACGGTGACATCCTCACCGACCTCGACCTCGGGGAGCTGGTCAAGCTGCACGCCGAGAGCGGAGCGGAGGCGACGATCTCGCTGACGCCGGTCGCCGACCCGTCGGCCTACGGCGTCGTGCCGACCGACGAGCGCGGCCGTGTCCTCGCGTTCATCGAGAAGCCGCCTCGTGCCAGCGCGCCGACCAACGCCATCAACGCCGGCGTCTACCTCCTCGAGCCGGCGTTCCTCGACCGCGTCGAGGCGGACCGGCGCGTGTCGGTCGAGCGTGAGGTGTTCCCGGCCCTCGTCGCCGCCGGATCGCTGTACGCGATGGCCTCTGACGCCTACTGGCTCGACACCGGGACGCCGGAGCGCTTCCTGAGGGCCCAGATCGACGTGCTCTCCGGCCGCCGTCCCCACGTCAGCCTGCCCCCGTACGAGCTCGTCGCGCCAGGAGTGCGCCTTGCACCCGGCGCCCGCCTCGACGGCGAGACGACAGGACCGGTGTTCCTTGCCACCGGTGCCGCCGCGGCTGTTGGCTCGCGCCTCGGCGACTGCGTGCTCGGCGAGGCGGCGATCGTCGAGGAGGGGGCGACGGTGCACGCCAGCGTGCTGCTCGCCGGTGCGGTCATGCGCTCCGGTGCGCTTGTGGACCGCTCGATCGTCGGCTTTGGCGCGATCGTCGGTGCCGGCGCCACCGTCACCGGCGAGAGCGTGATCGGGGCCGGAGCCGAGGTGCCTGCCGGGGCGCGACTCGACGCGGCGCGCCTCGGGGTCGAGAAGGCCGCGGGATGAAGGCGCTCGTCACCGGCGGGGCCGGGTTCATCGGTTCGACCCTTGTCGACCGCCTGCTCGCCGAGGGCCACGACGTGGACGCCGTCGACGATCTCTCGACGGGGTCGCTCGCCAACCTGGCCAGGGCTCGCGCCTCGGGTGGCGGCCTGCGCTTCCATCAGCTCGACGTGCGTGCGCCCGAGATCGTCGAGCTGATGGCGCTGCGCCGGCCGGAGGTCGTGTTCCACCTCGCCGCGCAGATCTCGGTCGCCGCCTCCGTCGAGCAACCCTTCTTCGACGCCGAGGTCAACGTGCTCGGCACCTTGCGCGTGCTCGAGGGGGCGCGGGCCTGCGGGGCGCGCAAGGTCGTCTTCGCTGCCAGCGGCGGCACCCTCTACGGTGACGTCGACGCCGCCGAGCTGCCGGTCGACGAGCGCCACGAGCGACGCCCGCAAGCTCCCTACGGGTTGTCGAAGAAGGTCGGTTGCGAGTACCTCGAGCTGTACCGTGAGCTCTACGGGCTCGACTACGCCGCCCTTGCCCTGGCCAACGTCTACGGGCCGCGCCAGGATCCGCACGGCGAGGCCGGCGTGGTGGCGATCTTCGCCTCGGCGCTGCTCGCCGGCAAGGCTCCGACGATCAACGGCGATGGCGAGCAGACACGCGACTTCGTCTATGTCGACGACGTCGTCGACGCCTTCTCACGCGCCGCCGGACGGGGGGCCGGCCTGCTCTGCAACATCGGCACCGGCCGGCAGGTCTCGATCAACGACCTCTATGCGGCGATGGCGGCGGCGGCGGGGAGCACGCTCGAGGCGCGCCACGGCCCGCCGCGCACGGGGGACGTCCCGGCGAGCGCGCTCGACCCGCGCCTTGCCGCCGAGCAGCTCGGCTGGTGCCCCTGGACCGAGCTCGCCGTCGGCGTGCGGGCGGTGATCGCCTCGATGGCCCCGTGGCCGGACGGGGGCGGAGGGACGGCGTGATCGCCGTGCTGGCGGGGGGCGTCGGCGCGGCGCGACTCCTCACCGGCCTCACCTCCGTCGTCGAGCCGAGCGACGTGCTCGCCGTCGTCAACACCGGCGACGACGCCGAGATGCACGGGCTGCACGTGAGCCCCGACCTTGACACCGTCACCTACACCCTCGCTGGTGCCGGGAACGCCGAGACGGGCTGGGGTCTCGCAGGGGAGAGCTGGACCGTGATGGCCGCTCTCGAGCGCTACGGAGGCCCGACGTGGTTCCGGCTCGGCGACCGCGACCTCGCGACCCACTTGTACCGCACCGGGAGGCTGGCGGCCGGCGCCACGCTCAGCGACGTGACCTGCGAGATCGTCGCCGCCTGGGGCGTGCGGACGCGGCTTGTGCCGATGAGCGACGAGCCGGTCCGCACCTGCGTCGGGTTGGCGAGCGGCGAGCGGGTGGACTTCCAGGACTACTTCGTGCGGCTCCGGCACGACGTCGCGGTGGAGGCGCTCTGGTACGAGGGCGCCGAGGCGGCGCGGCCGGCTCCGGGTGTGATCGAGGCGCTCGAGGCCGCCGAGCTCGTGCTCGTGGCGCCCTCCAACCCCCTCCTCTCGATCGCCCCGATCCTCGCCGTGCCGGGCATCGCCGCCGCTCTCGAGCGCCGCCGTGAGAGCGTCGTGGCGATCTCGCCGATCGTCGCCGGGGCGGCGCTCAAAGGGCCCGCCGACCGCCTCCTCGTCGAGCTCGGGCACGAGGCGTCGCCTGCCGGCGTCGCCCGCCTGCTCGCCGCCGCATCGGGAACTCTCGTGATCGACAACGCCGACGGCGAGCTGGCGCCGGCGGTGCGGGCAGCGGGTATGCGCTGTGTCGTCACCGACACGGTGATGGCCGACCCGCAGCGGGCGGTGGCGCTCGCCCGGACCGCCCTCGCCGCCGGCCGCGCGGCCGCCCGGTGAGCGGTGCCGGCAGCACCTCGGGCGCTGCGTCGCGCCAAAGCTGGCCGGCGTGCTGAGCGTGCTGCCGGTGGCCGGCCTGCCCGAGGTCGTCGCCGGCGCGCCGCTCGCCGAGCTGATCGCCGAGCGTTGCGAGCTGCGGGCCGGCGACGTCGTCGTCGTCACCCAGAAGGTCGTCTCCAAGGCCGAGGGCCGCGTCGTGGCGATCGATCCCGACGACGAGCAGGCAAAGCTGCGCCTTGCCCTCTCCGAGGCGGTCCGTGTGCTGCGCCGGCGAGGAGAGCTCGTCATCACCGAGACCCGGCACGGGTTCGTCTGCGCCAACTCCGGCGTCGACCTCTCCAACGTCGCCGAGGGCTACGCGGTGCTGCTGCCCGTCGACCCTGACCGCTCCGCGCGGCGTCTGCGCGACCGCCTGCGGGCGCTCTCCGGCGTCGAGGTCGCCGTGGTCGTCACCGACACCTTCGGGCGGGCGTGGCGCCGAGGAGTGACCGACGTCGCCATCGGTGTCGCCGGCGTGGCGGCGGTGGCCGACCTGCGGGGGGCGCCCGACGCGCTGGGGCGTACGTTGATGGCGACCGTGGTCGCCGTCGCCGACGAGGTCGCCGCCGCCGCCGACCTCGTCATGGGCAAGGCAGCGGGGATCCCCGCTGCGATCGTACGTGGCATCGACCCGGGGTTTCTCCGCAGCTCGTCGGTCGCCGGCGAGATCGTCCGGCCGCCGGCCGAGGACCTCTTCCGGTGAGGGGACGGCCGGCGGCCCCGGATCCCTCGCCGGCCGGCGCCGTGGCCGGCGCGGGAGGCGGCACGGCGTCGGTGCAGGGCAGCGTCCTGCTCCTTGTCGAGCAGCTGAGGCGGGGCGTGCCCGGTGGCATCGGAACCTACGCCGCCGGGCTCGTCGGCGGCCTCCGCCAGCTGCCCGAGGACGAGGTGCCGAGGGTGGTCCTCTACGCCAGCGCCTCGCCGACCCGTCCCGATCCGCTCACCGGCCTCGGGCTTCCGCTCGAGACCTCGGCACTGCCGGGGCGGCTTCTCGTCGGCGCCTGGGACCTCGGCCTTGCCGGTCCCCGGGCCGGACGGGCGGCCGTGGTCCATGCTGTCTCGCTCGCCACGCCGCCGAGCGGACCGCCACTCGTCGTCACCGTCCACGACCTCGCCTGGCGCCACGACGCCGATGGGGGAGTCTCCGCCCGTCGCCGCCGGCGCTGGCACGAGGCGGCGCTGGCGCGGGCGCGGCGGCGCGCCACCCGCTTCGTCGTTCCCTCCGAGGAGACGGCGGGCGAGATCGTGGCGGCGGGCGTCGCCCGCCAGCTGGTGAGCGTCATCGCCGAGGGAGCGGACCACCTCCCGGCGCCCGACACAGCCCGAGCGCGCCGGCTGCTCGAGTCGCTCGGCGTCACCGACGGCTACCTGCTCGCCGTCGGCACGCTCGAGCCGCGAAAGAACCTCGCTCGGCTCTTCGCCGCGTACCGTGCCGCCGTCGGGGAGCTGCCAGAGCCGTGGCCCCTCGTCGTCGTCGGGCCGGCCGGCGGGGGTCGGGTGGTGGCGCCGATCGAGGGGGTGCGGCTCGCCGGCCGGGTCGAGGAGGCGGTGCTGGCCGGGCTCTATGCCGGGGCTCGGTGCGCCTGCTACGTCCCGCTCACCGAGGGCTTCGGCCTGCCGGTCGTCGAGGCGATGGCGGCTGGCGTTCCCGTCGTCTCCTCGCCGGTCCCGAGTGCCGGCGGAGCCAGCCTTGTCGTCGACCCGCTCGACGTCGAGGAGATGGCGGCGGGGATCGCCACCGCTGCCTCTGACGACTTCCGCCGAGCCGCCCTGGTCGAGGCCGGCAACGCCCGGGTGGCGGGGCTGACCTGGCGACGGGCAGCTGCCGCCCACGTCGAGCTGTGGCGGCAGGTCGCCGCCGGAGCAGCGTGAGTGGCCTTCGGGCTTCGGCCGGCGACCCCGCCCAGGCCGAGCCGGCCCCCCGGCTCGGCGTCTCGATCGACGTCAGCGCCGTGCCGGCTGATCCCGTCGGGGCGGGGTGGTACGTGATCGAGCTCGTCCGCGCTCTCGGCCGGCGAGACGACGTCGCGACGGTGCTGCTCACCCGCGCCGGCGACGCCGAGCGGTGGAAGCGACTCGCTCCCGCCGCCTCGGTGCTCGCCCGCGCCCCGGCGGCGCGACCGCTCCGAGTGGCGTGGGAGCACCTCGCTCTCGGTGCGCTCACGAGCAGGCTCGACGGGGTCGAGGTGCACCACGGTCCGCATTACTCGATGCCGCTTCGACCGGGCGTGCCCTGTGTGGTCACGGTCCACGACTGCACCCTCCTCGACCATCCGGAGTGGCACGAGCGGTCGAAGGTAGCCCTGTTCGGTCGGGCGATCCGCCAGGCGGCGCGTGGCGCCGCTGTCGTCGTCTGCCCGAGCGAGATGACCGCCGAGCGATTCCGGGCTCTGTGCCGGCCGGCTGCCGAGGTGCGGGTCGTGCCGCACGGCATCGACCACCACCGCTTCTCGCCCGGCGAGCCCGAGCACGGTGCTGACGCCGCCCGCCTCGCCGCCCTCGGTGTGCGCCGCCCGTTCCTGCTCCATGTCGGGACGCTCGAGCCGCGCAAGGACGTCGCCACGCTCGTGCGCGCCTTTGCCATCCTCGCCACCCGCCCGTCGGGCGCCGACCTCCAGCTCGTCCTCGCCGGTCTGCCGGGATGGGGGTCGGCGACCGTCGAGGAGGCGATCGCCGCCCTCGCCGAGCCGGTGCGCCGGCGGCTGTTGAGGACGGGCTACGTCGCCTCCGAGGACGTTCCGGCGCTGCTGCGCAACACCGAGGCGAGCGTCTACGCCTCGATCGAGGAAGGCGTGGGGCTTCCCGCCGCCGAGGCGCTCGCCTGCGGGGCGCCCCTTGTCACCTCGCGCGGCAGCGTGATGGCCGAGCTCGCCGGCGAGGCTGCGCTGCTCGTCGAGACTGGAGACCCCGGCGGGCTCGCCGACGCCCTCGACGTGGCGCTCGCCGGCGGTGCCGCCGCATCGCTGCGGCGCCAGGCCGGCTTCGCCCGCACGGCGGGGCTGAGCTGGGCGGCCTGCGCCGACGGCCACCTCGCCGCCTACCGTCTCGCTGCCGCCAGGGGGCGCGCCGGCCGCCGCCGCGCTGGGTAGCGTGACCGGGGTGCGTGCCTTCCTCACCGGCGGCAGCGGGTTCGTCGGACGCTGGCTGCGGGACCATCTCGAGTCCTTGGGCGATGAGGTCATCGAGCTGGGCGAAGGTATCGACGTCGCCGAGGCGGGGGCTCTTGACGCCGAGCTGGCGGCGGCACGTCCGGACGTCGTCTTCCACCTCGCCGCCCTCACCCATGTCGGGCGCTCGTGGGAGGCGCCTGAGGAGACGCTGCGCGTCAACGCCTTCGGCACCCTCCACCTCCTCGAGGCAGCCCGGGCGCTGCCGGCGTCGCCGCGGGTGGTCCTCGTCAGCTCGGCGGAGGTCTACGGGAGCGGGGACGGGACGCCCCTCACCGAGGACTCGCCATTGCGCCCGTCGAGCCCGTATGCGGCAAGCAAGGTCGCCGCCGAGTACCTCGGCGTGCAGGAGCACCTCGGGCGCGGCCTTGACGTCGTGCGGGTACGGCCTTTCAACCACGTCGGCCCTGGCCAGGCGCCGTCCTTCGTCGTCGCCGGCCTGGCCGAGCGGATCGCCCGGGCGGAGGCGGAGGGCCGCGGCACGGTCCTGGTCGGCAACCTCGGCGCAGCCCGCGACTTCACCGACGTGCGCGACGTCGTCCGCGCCTACCGTCTCGTCGCTCTCGACGGCCAGCCGGGAGCTGTCTACAACGTGTGCTCGGGACGCGCCGTCGCCATCTCGCGTCTCGCCGAGCTGCTCGTCGCGGCCGCCAAGCACCCTGTCGAGCTCGTCGAGGACCCGGCGCTGCTGCGACCAGTCGACGTCCCGCTCCTGCTCGGCGACTGCGCACGCCTCGCGGCGTTGAGTGGCTGGCGTCCCGAGATCTCTCTCGAGCAGACGCTCGCCGAGGTGCTCGACGAGGCCCGGGCCCGGCTCGTAATCCGGTAGCCGGACGCGCCGGGAAGGGCGCGCGCCGGGAAGATCGCGCGCCGGGAAGATCGCGCGCCGGCGCGCCCCGCGACGGTGAAATGACGATCCCTCGTCGGCGACGAGCTGAACGCGGCTTCGCGTCTAGTCGCCGGCGGCGGGTTGCTCCCCCGGCGACCCGGCGGTCGGAGCGGGTGGAGCGGGTGGGGCGCGGAACCACGAGCTCACCCGTTCCGCCTCGCGCCCGAGCAACCCGAGCAGCTCGCGTCGCCGCACCTGTGCCTTCTGGATCCCGAGCACGGCGAAGCCGACGGCGGCGTAGGCGGCCTCGCCGAGGTTCTTCGAGAGGTCCCCTCGCGTATCGTCCACGCTGCGACGATACCGCTAGGCGTGTCCGCCGGCGACCGCCGCCCTCTCGATCGCCGGGCAACCACGGGTGCCCGCCGACGGCCCGGCGAGCATCGACCGCCGGCCTGTCGATCGCCGATCTCCCCGCCGCAGCGCCTGCAGGGGCTGCGGCGGTCGCGAAGAGCAGTTCGGCCCGGGCACCGGATAGGGCCGAGAGCTAACCTGACGGCCCTGATGGCGGACGAACAGGTGCCGCCCGTGGTGGCAGTCGTCGTGACCAATGACCCCGGGCCCTGGCTCGAGGACTGCCTGCAGGCGCTCGCCAACCAGGATTACGCCGCGCTCTCGACCCTCGTCGTCGACGCCGGCAGCAGCCAGCCGCTGGCGGAGCGGGTGGCCGCGGCCGCGCCGTCGGTCTACCTGCACAGCGTGGCCGTCAACGACGGCTTCGGGCCGAGCGCCAATGCAGTTCTCGGGCTTGTCGAAGGTGCCGCCTTCTACCTCTTCTGCCACGACGACGTCGTCCCGGCGCTCGATGCCGTCCGCCGCCTCGTCGAGGAGTCTTTCCGCTCCAACGCTGCCGTCGTCTGCCCGAAGCTCGTCGACTTCCACGATCCGAACCACTTGCGCCAGCTCGGACTCGGCGCCGACCGGTTCGGGGCGCCGGTGGGCAAGGTCCAGCCGGGCGAGCTCGACCAGGGCCAGCACGACGAGGTGCGCGACGTGTTCGCCGCCCCCGGCGGCTGCACGCTCGTGCGAGCTGATCTCTTCGCCGCCCTCGGCGGCTTCGACCCGGCGATCAGCATGCTCGGAGAAGACGTCGACTTCTGCTGGCGGGCGCGGCTGGCGGGTGCTCGTGTCGTCGCCGCGCCGGCAGCGCGGGTGCGCCACCTCGAGGCGACGGCGAGCCGCCAGCGTCCGCTGCCCGAGGCCCGAGGCTTGCAGTGGCGTCACGAGCTGCGGGCGGTGCTGAAGAACTACGGCCGCCTCCGACGCGGTGTCGTCGTCGCCGAGCTTCCCGCCCTCAGCCTGGTCGAGGTCGTCTACTTCGCCGCCCGCCACAAGCGCTGGCGAGTCCGACTCGTGCTCGACGCCTGGCGATGGAACCTCGCCCGCCGCACCGAGTTGCGCATCGCCCGCCGTGTGCTGGCGAGCTCGCGGCGGATCTCCGACAGCGAGCTCTGCGCGGCGATGCAGCCCCACACGTTCCGCCACTCGCGCTTCGCGCAGCGCCTCGCCGAAGGGGCGGCGCACGATCGCGAGCTGGCGAGGCCGTGGCGCCCGGGGCGCGGTGGCGGCGGGCCGGAGGCGGGCGGCAAAATGGCGCGGGCGGCCGAGAGGCTCTCCGGCCGCCGTGCCGCGGTCGTCCTTGCCCTCGCCGCGGTGGTGCTGCTCGCCGGCAGCCGCTCGTTGCTCGCCGGCAGGCTACCGCTGATCGGCGGTCTCGTCTCGTTCCCTCCCCCGCTCCGGCTGCTCGGAGATTTCTTCGGCGGCTGGCACGATGCCGGGTTGCAAGGCGTCGGACCGAGCTCGCCGGCGCTGGCGATGATCGGGGCGGCGGGCCTCGTGCTCGGTGGCGCCACGAGCCTGGTGTTCAAGCTGGCTTTGCTCCTCGCTGTCGTCCTCGGCGCCGTCGGGGCGGCGCGGCTCGCACGTCCCTACGCCGGGGCGGCGGGGCGGGCAGCAGCTGCCGTCGTCTACCTCTTCCTCCCACTCGCCTGGAACGACGTGAGCCGCGGCGACATCGAGGCCCTCGCCATCTATGCCTGCGTTCCCTGGGTGCTGGCTCGGCTGGCGACCGCCGCCTCCGGTCACGGCCGGCCGCTCGGTGATCAGGTCGTCGGGATGGGCATGGTGCTGGCGGTGAGCGGTTCGTTCGCTCCGCTCATCGTCCCCCTCGAGGTGGTGCTCGCCGTCGCCCTCGTCGTGGCGAGCTTCGTCGTGGCGGGCGTTCGGGCGGGCCGAGCCGCCCTGCCCGGCCTTGTCGTCGCCACCGGCGGGGCTCTCGCCGCCTTGGCGTTCACCTTCCCGTGGTCGGTCACCTACTTCCAGTCGGCGACCGCCTGGAGCATCGTGAGCGGGGTGCAGGGCGATCCCTCCGGTGCCCCCAGCATCTCCCAGATGCTGCGCTTCGACGTCGGCCCGATCGGGCGGGGGTCTCTCAATTTCGGTTTCCTCGTCGCCTCGCTGCTGGTCGTGCTCATCGGGCGCGGCCCGCGGCTGACCTGGGGGGCGCGGATGCTCCTCGTCGGCTTCGCGGCGTTCCTCCTCGCCTGGCTCGGGGGTCGCGGCTGGCTCGGCCCCGGCGGGGGCGACGCGAGGGCGTTGCTCGCCCCTGCAGCGGCGTGCACAGCCGCCGCCTGCGGGCTCGGTGCGGCGGCGCTGGCGAGCGACCTCGCCCGCAGCGGCCTCGGCTGGCGCCAGGTCGCAGCCGGGTTGTGCGGGGTGGCGGCCGTCGCCGGGCTGCTGCCGGTGCTCGGCGCCAGCCGAGGCGGCCGCTGGGGCCTGCCGGAGAACGGCTATGACGCGGTGCTGTCGTTCCTTCCCGGATCGGGTGGCGGTGCCGCTTCGCCGCTTGCGGT
The DNA here is from genome assembly GCA_027306715.1 of Acidimicrobiaceae bacterium. GTDB lineage: Bacteria > Actinomycetota > Acidimicrobiia > Acidimicrobiales > Bog-793 > DAHUZG01. The sequence continues at coordinate 8,760 of DAHUZG010000361.1, read as the reverse complement.
GAGATCGGCGGCAGGAGAGGTGTTGTGGCTCGGCGACCCCGCCGCAGTGCCCGTCACCGCGTGGCAGGTGGCTCCCGGCTTCGCAGCCGCCGTCTCGGTCGGCCTTCCGGACGGCACGCGGCTGTTCCCGAGCCCGAGCGCCGGGCTGATGCGCTACCTCGGTACCGAGCTACGCCAGGCGGAGTCGTCCCTCACCGTCCGGCTCGGTGCGAGCATCGCCCGTGCCGGCATCCGCTACCTCGTCGTCCCGGCAGCGACGGCGCCGGTGCTGCCCGGCGTGCAGACGGCGATCGTCGCCAGCCCCCCGGCCGGTCTCATCGCCTCCCTCTCGGCCCAGCAGGATCTCAGCCGCCTTGTCAACGAGGGCAGGGTGGCGGTCTTCGAGAACCTCGCCTGGCGGCCCGGAGTGGCTCCCCTCGAGGCGGCCGGGACGACCTCGCACGGCACGCCGGCGCTGCCTCGCGAGCTCGGGCTGGCGGCTTCGCTCGTCGCGCTGGCCGGGGCGCTCTGGTGGCGCCGGCGCCGGCGCCGGCGCTCGCCGCGCCATCTCCACCATCGCCGATCTCCGGACCGCGACGTGCTGCCCGAGACGCCCGGCGGGCCGACGCCGGCACCAGGACCGGACCTCATCGGGGCCGGCCGGTGAGCCGCCCGACCCGCCCGGCGGTGGCGCAGGACGAGGAGATCAGCGAGCGCCGTCGGTACCTGCTGCTAGCGGGCTTGGTCGTGGTCGCTGCTCTCGCCGCGATCGGCGACACGGCGCTGCCGCACAGCGCGTCGCAGGTGGCGGTCGCGCCGTCGCCGCCGACTGTCGCCGTCGGTCCGGCGGCCTCGACGGCGTGGTACTGCCCGGGTCCGTTGCCGGTCGGGCCGCGTGCCGAAGCGGCTTCGATCGCCGTCGCCAACCTCGGTGGCACGCGCCTGGCCGGTCAGCTGCGTGTCGCCCGGACCTCCGGTGCCTCGAGCGCAGAGGCGGTGTCGGTGGCGCCCGACGGCGAGCGGATCCTCGCCTTGCCGCAGACCGGCACCGCCGGATGGGCGGCCGTGACGGTGCTGCTCGACGGAGCCGGCGCCGCGGTGGAGCAGGTCGTACGCGGCGCCTTCGGCACCGCTGCTTCGCCCTGCGTCGAGGCGGCTGCTCAGACGACGTACTTCCCGTCGGGTAGCACGGTCGGGGCCGCCGATCTCAGCCTGGCTCTCTACGATCCGACGGGGACGCCGGCGGTGGTGGAGGTCTCGGTGGCGACGGGGTCGGGAACGGTCAGCCCACCGGCGTTGCAAGGAGTCAGCGTCGGGGCGGGCGAGCTCGTCGTGGTCGACCTCGGCCGGGACGTGCCCGAGCAGAAGACCGTGGCGACGACGGTCACGACGACGTCGGGCCAGGTGGCAACCGGCGCCCTCGTCACGGTGGCGCGCCCCGGCGGCGGCCTCACCGAGGCGATCACCACCGGGACGAGCGAGACCGGCTCGAGATGGTGGTTCGCCCCCGCTCCTCTCGGCCCCCGGGCCTCGGAGACGTTCGCCGTGCTCGATCCGGGCTCCTCGGCCTCGCGGGTGGCGCTGCGTCTCGGCAGCGGATCGTCAGCCTCTGAGCTCGTGGCTGTCGTTCCGGCCGGGCAGGTCGTCCAGATCGCCGCTCCGGCGCCGGCCACCGCCGTGCTGAGCTGGGCGAGCGTCGTCACCCGCGGTGGGCCACCCGTCGTCGTCGCCCGCCAGACGGTCGTCCGGCCGGCCGCGGCCGTGCCCGCCTCTGGCGCCAGCCGGGCCGGGGACCCGACGGGGGGGAAGCCCGCAAAGCCGGCGGGAGGGCAGCGCGCGACGAAGGCGGCGGGCCCCGCGCCGAATCCCTCCAGGGGTCATCTGCCGAGCAGCAAGGCGCCGGTCGGCCGCACCCCCTCGACGACGGCAGGCGGCACCCCCCGGGGGCCGGCGGCGTCGAGCACCCGCGCCACCGCGACGGCACCGAGGGCGCCTGCAGGTGTCGTCGCCGGCGTTCCGCCGCTCGCGCCAGGCACCTCGATCACCCTCGGCACGCCCAGAGGGGCAGCTGAGTGGGTGCTGCCGGGCGGCGAGGTCGACAGTGCCGTGAGCGAGCTGCTCGTCCTCGCCAACCCGGGGCGCCGGCCCGTGGTGGTCCTGATCGAGCGCCTCGTGCCGGGCTCCGGCGAGCTGGCGCCGCTCTCGGGCCGGCTGCTGCTTCCCGCCGGCGGGGAGCTTGCCTGGACCCCGAACCTCGTTGCAGGTGCCGACTCCGGCGGGCTGGCGCTCGTCGTGCGTGCGAGCAGGTCCGTCGTCGCCGCCAGCTTCCTCTTCGGGCGGAACCCGGCGAGAGGGCTGGCGAGCCCGGCAGGCCTTCCCGTCAGCGGCTGAGCCGGGGCCGCACCGGGCGGGCGGAGCCCGGCGGGTTCAGCAGGAGCGGGATCAGGAGGGCGGGGGTTCGGGGAGCGACTGCCCTGCGAGCGGGAGCGTTCCCGACTTGCCGGCCCCGGCCCCGGCACCGTTGCCGGCACCGTTGCCGGGTGCCAAGGGCGCCGGCGAGCCGAAGATGCTGCCGGCGAAGTGCGGTATCACGTTGTCCTCACCGTGCACCGGTCTCCCGTAGGCGCCGTCGAGGATCCGTGCCACCGTGGCGCCGTCGATCGACTCCTTCTCGAGCAGCATCGTCGCCAGCTGCACAAGACCCGCGCGGTGCTCCTCGAGATGCTCGCGGGCCCGCTGCTCGGACTCACGCAGGATCCTCGACACCTCCTCGTCGACGACGCGGCTCGTGTCCTCGGAGTAGTCCCGTGAGTGCATCAGGTCCTCGCCGAGGAAGACCATTCCCTGCGAGCCCCAGGCCATCGGGCCGACGCGGTCGGACATCCCCCACTCCCGCACCATCTTCCGAGCCAGCTCGGTGTTCCGCTGCAGGTCGTCGCTGGCGCCGGTGGAAAGGTCGCCGTAGATCATCAGCTCGGCGACACGGCCGCCCATCCGCACCGCGAGCGAGTCCTCGATGTACTCGCGCTTGTAGATGTGGCGCTCCTCGAGCGGCAGCTGCTGGGTCACCCCGAGAGCCATCCCGGTCGGGATGATGCTGACCTTGAGAAGCGGGTCGGCGAAGGGCAGCACGTAGGCGAGCACGGCGTGCCCGGACTCGTGGTAGGCAACCCGTTCCTTCTCGGCATCCGACAGCACCATCGACTCCCGCTGCTGGCCCATCAGCACCCGGTCGCGGGCGGCGTCGAAGTCCTTCATCTCGACGAACTGGCTGCCTCGGCGTACCGCATGGAGGGCCGCTTCGTTGACGAGGTTGGCGAGGTCGGCACCGCTCATCCCGGGCGTGCCGCGGGCGACGACCTCGAGGTCGACGTCGGGTCCGATCCTCTTGTCGCGGCAGTGCACCTGGAGGATCGGCTTCCGCTCCTCGAGGTCCGGCAGCGGCACGACGATCTGGCGGTCGAAGCGCCCAGGGCGAAGAAGCGCCGGGTCGAGGATGTCCGGCCGGTTGGTCGCCGCCATCATCACCACGCCCTCGGAGGGATCGAAGCCGTCCATCTCCGAGAGCATCTGGTTGAGCGTCTGCTCGCGCTCATCGTGGCCGCCGCCGAGCCCGGCGCCTCGCTTGCGGCCGATCGAGTCGATCTCGTCGACGAAGATGATCGCCGGCGCCTGCTTCCGGGCGGTCTGGAAAAGGTCACGGACCCGGCTAGCGCCGACGCCGACGAACATCTCCATGAAGTCCGAGCCGCTCACCGACAAGAAGGGCACGCCCGCTTCGCCGGCGACGGCGCGTGCGAGGAGCGTCTTTCCTGTCCCCGGGGGCCCGACGAGGAGGACGCCCTTGGGGATCCGCGCTCCGATGTCGCGAAAACGCCCGGGGCTCTTCAAGAAGTCGACGACCTCGGAGATCTCCTGCTTCACGCCCGAGTAGCCGGCGACGTCGTTGAAGGTCGTGCGCGGGCGCTCCGTCGAGTACACCTTCGCCCGGGACCGCCCGATCGACATGATCCCCGACATCTGGCCCTGCGCCCGGCGGTTGAGCCAGAGGAGGAAGCCGATGAAGAGAACGACGGGCAGCAGATAGACGAGCAGGGTCGGCAGGATCGAATTGGTCGGCGTGGAGAACTGAACCGAGGCGCCGGAGGCGTCGAGGGCGCTCACCTCGGTCGGGATCGCCGGCAGCGGCCCGGTCGTGGTGTAGGTCGTCGGGTCGCCCTTCAGGTGGTACGTGATCACGCCGGTGGCGTTGGAGACGTCGGCACGCGCCACCCGGTGCGAGTTGAGCTGGCCGAGGAAGCTGTTCCAGCTCTGCGCCGAGGTCGTGCTCCGAGAGACCAGCGAGGAGCTGAAGAGCACGATCAGAAGGACGACGAAAAGCGCCGCGATCACCCACCGCCAGGTGGAGTCGGTACCTGCCGGTCGGCCCGGCAACGGGCCGCCGCCGCTGGGGCGCATGTCCTGCGGCTGTCTGCTCATCGTGCTCCATCGTAGGCGGCGTCTCGCTGCGACCGGCGGCGGCACGGTTGCCGGCGCGTTCGGGTGCAGCGAGCGGCGGGCGACCCGGCGAGGTTGACCCCGGCGCCGGGGGCGACGACGCTTCGGCGATGGTGCTCCGGCCGAACCACTTCGGGCTCGGCGAGGCGGTGCTCGGGTTTGCCCTCTCGCTCGTCGTCGCCGGCCTGGCCGCGGCCGCCTTCGGCGCGGCGAGCGGGAGCTCTCGCCACCCGGGCACCTTCGGCACGGACGTGACGAGCCTGCTCGCGCTCTGGGCGTGCTGGATCGGGGCGACGCTGTGGGCGAGCGCCGCCGCTCGCCGGCAGCCGCCCCCGGTGTCGACCGAGCACGCCCATCAGGTGGCCGGGCAGGTGCCGGTGCAGGCGGCGGCGCAGGTGCCGGACCGGACGTTGGGGCAAGTGCCAGACGAGGGGACCGGCGGCGGGTGGCTGCGGACGGCGGTCGGGCGGCTGCGCCGTGATTACGGCCTCGAACTGCGGCTCTGGCCAGATCTCCCGCTCGGGATCGCCGTCGGGGTCGCCTCTCAGTTCCTCCTCGTGCCACTGCTCGAGCTGCCCCTCCTGCCCTTCGTGCCACATCTGTTCCACCGCCTCGGCGGCCCGGCCAACGAGCTGACGAGCGGCGCCTCAGGGCCCAGCCTCGCCCTTCTCGGCCTTCTCGTCTGCGTCGGATCGCCCGTTGTCGAGGAGCTGTTCTTCCGCGGGCTGCTGCTGCGCGCCGTCGCCGGGGCGCTCGAGCGGTCGGGCCTCGTGCGGCGCCGGCGCCCGGTGAGCGGCTCGAGGACGCGAGCGGCGCTCTCGGTCGGCTTCGTCGCCGTCTTCTTCGGGATCGCCCACTTCGAGGCGCTGCAGCTTCTGGCCCTCGTCGGATTCGGCGCCGTGCTCGGCACACTCGCCTGGCGCTCGGGACGCCTCGGCCCCGGCATCGTCGCCCACGCGGCGTTCAACACCGTGACCATCGTCTCGCTCGCCCTGGCGCGCTGACGCCGCCACCGGTTCGGGGGTGACCGAGCAACCCAGTTCGTCGAGCAGCCCATGTCGTCGAGCAGCCCATGTCCTCGAAGCCCGGGCGCCGGCGCGCACCGCTCGCCACGAGAGCCCTGCGCCCGCGTAGGATCACCGCGCCCATGAGCGAGGACCCCTTTGCCACGATCTTCAAGGCCTACGACGTGCGCGGGATCGTCCCGGACGAGCTCGATGCCCGGAAGGCGTGGGCGATCGGCAATGCCTTCGCCCGCTTCGTCGCCTCTGCCGGCGAGGGCCCGAGCATCCTCATCGGGCGTGACGCCCGGCGCTCGGGGGAGGAGCTCGCCGGAGCGCTCGCCTCGGGCGCCCTTGCCGCGGGGGCCGCGGTGGTCGACCTCGGGCTGTGCTCGACGGATCTGAGCTACTTCGCCTCCGGGCATCTCCGTGCCCCGGCAGTCATGCTCACCGCCTCGCACAACCCGGCGGCGTACAACGGGATGAAGCTCTGCCTCTCCGGCGCCCGGCCGATCGGGGAGGAGAGCGGCCTCGTCGAGATCCACCGCCTTGCGGCCGAGGCCTTCGCCCGGTCGCCGGCGAGCTCGCCGTCGATCGTGGACGCCGGCGTCGAGAGGGTCGACCTGCTCGACGCCTTCGCCGACCACGTCCGGTCGTTCGTCGACCCGGCGGTGCTGCGCCCGCTGCGGCTCGTCGCCGACACCGCCAACGGGATGGGCGGTCTCGTCGCCCCGGCGGTGTTCGCTGGGCTGCCGTTCGAGCTCGAGTGGCTCTATCCCGAGCTCGACGGCAGCTTCCCGAACCACCCTGCGGACCCGATCCAGCCCGAGAACCTCGTCGACCTCCAGGAGCAGCTGAAGAAGCTGGGAGCCGACGTCGGCCTCGCCTTCGACGGCGACGCCGACCGCGTCTTCCTCGTCGACGACACCGGCTCGCCGTTGTCGGGTTCGACGACGACGGCGATCGTCGCCGAAGCGATGCTCCGGAAGGCGCCCGGATCGACGATCCTCTACAACGTCATCTGCTCGAAGACCGTGCCGGAGGTGATCGCCGAGCACGGGGGGACCGGCGTGCGGACCCGGGTCGGGCACTCGTTCATCAAGGCGGTGATGGCAGAGACCGGCGCCGTGTTCGGCGGCGAGCACTCGGGCCACTACTACTTCCGGGACAACTTCCGCGCCGACTCGGGGATCATTGCCGCGGTCGTCGTCCTCGAGGTGCTGTCGCGTGCCGGTGTCCCCCTCTCCGAGCTGCGGAGACCGTTCGAGCGCTACGCCGACTCCGGTGAGATCAACACCGTCGTCGAGGACCCTCGCGCCGTCGTCGAGCGTGTGGCTTCGCTTTGCGCGGGCCGCGGAGCGGCCATCGACCGCCTCGACGGCCTCACCGCCGACTTCGGGCCCTGGTGGTTCAACCTGCGGCCCTCCAACACCGAGCCCCTGCTGCGGCTCAACGTCGAGGCTGCCGACGAGGACTCGCTCGCCGCCCGCGTCGCCGAGGTAAGCGCCCTCTTCGCCGCCGACGTCACCGACGTCACCGGCGAATCGCCTGCCGAGGAGGGCTGAGGTGCTCGAGAGCTGGCTCGTCGAGATCCTCGTCTGCCCGGAGGACAAGGGCCCGCTCTGGTACGTGCCTGACGAGGACCTGCTCTACAACCCCCGCCTGAAGCGGAAGTACCCGATCCGCGACGGCATCCCGGCGCTGCTCGTCGACGAGTCGGAGCCCGCCCCCGACCCCGAGCACGAGCGCCTTGCCGGGCGTCTCGCGGCCGGCGACGGCGTCACGGTCACCGGCGGCGGCAGCAGCTGAGCAGACCGACGCCGGTAGGCGAGGCGCCCGGTAGAATCGGTCCCGGCGGGTCGCGAGCAGGTCTGTGGTTGAAAGTCGATGCCAGTCGCAGGCGAAACGACCCACGTAAGGCAACCCGTGGTTGCTGAGCATGGTGCGGCTTAGAGGTAAGTCCCGCCCGCCGCCGCGCCGGCTGTCGGCGCCGTGGCGGAGAAGGGGTGAAGCATGTCGGGCGCAGGTGCGTCGGGCCGGCGCAGCCGGCCACCGTCCTGCGGCGTGCCAGCTCCTCCGCGGGCGAGTGTGGGGTCAAAGACCAGGTCAGCTGCTCCGGCCCGCCGCCGATCCGAGCGGTGCCGGTGACGAGCCGCACCGGCCCTACCGACGCCGCGCACGGACCGCAGTCCCGCCTCGCCCTCGTCGGCCCCACCGCGAGCGGGAAGACAGCTCTCGCCGTCGCCATCGCCCGCCGGCTCGGGGGGCTCGAGCTCGTCTCGGTCGACGCCATGGCGGTGTACCGGGGGATGGACGTCGGGACCGCCAAGCCGACGAGCTCGCAGCGCCAAGGGCTCAGCTGGCATCTTCTCGACCTCGTAGCACCGAGCGAGGAGTTCTCGGTGAGGCGCTTCCAGGACGCCGCCGCCGCGGCGGTCGCGGCCGTCGAGGCCCGGGGAAACCGGGTGCTGCTCGTCGGTGGGACGGGCCTGTACCACCGCGCCGTGATCGACTCGCTCGACATTCCCGCCCGCTATCCCGCCGCCGCCCGCTCGCTCGCCGACGAGCGGGAAGCAGGCGAGCCGCTGGCCGGGCTTCACGAGCGGCTCGCCCGCCTCGATCCGGTCGCCGCCTCGCGGATCGATCCGGGCAACGAGCGCCGCATCCTGCGGGCGCTCGAGGTATGCCTCGGCAGCGGACGGCCGTTCAGCTCCTTCGGTCCCGGCCTCGAGGCGTACGCGCCGAGCCCCTATCACCTCGTCGGGCTCCGGCTCGACCGCGCCGAGCTCGACGCCCGGATCGAGTCACGCTTCGAGGCCCAGCTCGCCAGCGGCTTCGTCGAAGAGGTTGCCAGGCTCCTCGCGGCACCCGGCGGCCTCTCGCGCACCGCCTCGCAGGCGCTCGGCTACCGCGAGCTGATCGGTCACGTGCGCGGCGAGCTCAGCCTCGCCGAGGCACGGCGGCTGGCGATCAGGCGCACCCGCGCCTACGCCCGGCGCCAGGAGTCGTGGTTCTGCCGCGATCCCCGTGTCGAGTGGCTCGACGCCGCGAGCGGCCGCCTGCTCGAGGAGCTCGCCGAGCGCGTCACCCAAGGGGGGGGAAGGTGAGAGGGCACCGCGCTGGGCAACCGCGGCGCCCGCCCGTCCTGGTCGACATCCCGGGGCGAAGGACCGAACCGGGCGGACGGGCGACCGGGCGCGCGCACCGACCGGCGCACCCACGGGCGCGCCGGCGGCCGGCGCCGGGGCCGTGGAAGCCTGGGGGGGTGACGTCGTCGGGACGG
>DAHUZG010000337.1 GCA_027306715.1 Acidimicrobiaceae bacterium | reverse complement strand
TGAAGCTGCAACAGGGCGGCAACCTCACGATCACGAGCGGGTCGGTCAGCCTGAGCGGCTTCACCGTCACCAACCTGACCGGCTCGACAGGACCGTCGAGCGACTACGGCGCGATCACCAACGACACCGGCGCCAGCTTCAGCGCCTCTGGCGACGACTTCTACGAAGACGGCAGCGCCTACGCAGCCGGAGGTGCCATCGAGAGCACCGGATCTTTGGCATTGAGCGGCGACACGTTCTGGAACGACGAGGCGATCGTGACCGGCCAGAACGGGGGTGCCGTGGCGCTCGCCGGCGGCTCTGCCACGATCAGCGACAGCACCTTCGCCGGCGACAGCACCGAGTACGGCCAGGGAGGGGCGATCTACGACTCCGGCACAGGCCTGCAGCTGGTCGGCGACACCTTCTCCTCGGACTCGGCGCCCGCCGGCGGCGGCGACGCTCTCTTTGTCACCGGGAAGCCGACGGTGACGGTGGCGGCCTCGATCTTCGACGAGCCGGCGGCGGCGTGCGCCACCTACTTCAGCACCGTCACCGACGGCGGGTACAACGTCGCCACCGACGCCAGCTGCGGGCTCGGCGCGACGAGCCTCATCACGACGGCGGCCGCCATCGGCCTGCCAGGAGCGCCGGCGGCGAACGGCTCGCCGGGCGCGCCGACGCTCGCGATCGCCACGACGAGCGCCGCCTTCGAGTTCGTGCCGGCGAGCGCCTGCAGCGCGCTCGCCGCGCTCGCCTCTGACGAGCGGGGCGAGCCCCGCCCCGGCGTGAGCGGCGGTTCCTGTGACGCCGGCGCATTCGAGCTGCAGGGCGCACGCATCACCTCGGCACCGGAAGCCACCTTCACCGCCGGGAAGCAGGGAAGCTTCACCGTCGAGGCAACGGGTGACCCCTCGCTGCCGCTCACCCTCGACGTCTCCGGGACGCTGCCGCACGGCATCACCCTCAGCCAGCCGAGCAGCGGGTCCGCGGTGCTGTCGGGCACTCCCGCTACCGGGAGCGGTGGCAGCTATCCCCTCAGCGTGAGCGCCAGCGACGGCGTCGGAGCGGCGGCGACCCAGGACCTCGCGCTCGTCGTCGACGAAGCTCCGGCCTTCACCGCCGACACTCCGCCCTCCACGGCGACCGCCGGCTCGCCCTACGGCTACACCTTCGTCGCCAGCGGCTACCCCGCGCCGAGGTACGCCCTCGCAGCGGGCGCTCCCTCATGGCTCACGATCGACGCGGTGACCGGCGCCCTCTCCGGCACGGTGCCTCGAGGCCTCAGCAGCTTCAGCTACTCGGTGACGGCCTCGAACAGCACCGGCAGCGTGACGGGCGGACCGTTCTCGGTGCGCGTGAGCCAGCCCGAACCACCGCCGGTGACGCTTCAGTTCAGCGGGTCGCTGCACTATGACAACAGCGGGCCGGTGACAAGCGGCTTCCTCGTCGTCTCTCCCCGGAGCGGGCCGATCGAGCTCGTCGTCGGGCGGCTCGGGATCGCGGGCCTCGACGGCGGCACGGCGCGGATCGAGATCTTCGCCGTCGAGCGGCGCGACCACTCGGGGTCACGCGGACCTTGGCCGGCTGGCCCCGGCTCGGGCAGGCTCGTCGGGACGATCCGCGTCGTCGACCGCGGCGCCGGCCTGCACGCCTCGGCGCGCCTCGTCAAGCTCGCCCGGACGGCTGGCGGCGGCGTCGCCGGGCTGGCGCTCGGGTCCTTCCGCGGCGCGCCGTTCAGCTTGAGATTTACGGTCTAACGCCGGCACTGTTCAGTGGTGCAGTCTCCTACCACGGTATGGCCATGACACTCCGACTTCCCCCCCAGCTCGACGCCGAGCTCCGTGCCGTTGCGGAGGAGGATCACCGCAGCGTCCACCAGGCGGTCGTGCACGCGGTCGAGACGTACCTGGCCCTACGCGAGACCGCAGAGGTCCGTGCCGACC
>DAHUZG010000322.1 GCA_027306715.1 Acidimicrobiaceae bacterium | reverse complement strand
ACGTCGAGGTCGATCTCGGCGCCCCAGCCCACCGAGACCTCGCGCAGGACCTGCTCGAGGTCCCCGCTCAGGCCGGTGCTCGTCTCGCTCACGAGCGAGGCGATCGCCCGGCGGGACTCGGCCAGGGCGCGGTCGGTGGCGCTTCGCAGCTGGAGCAGCCAGCCCTGCTCGGCGCCGGCGTGGGCGGGCTCACGCACGAGCGCGGCGAGGAAGGCGAGCTCCTGGGCGATGCCGTCGTGCAGGTCGCGCGCCACCGCCCGCCGCTCCTCACTGCGAGCCGCCTGGCGCATCTGCTGCCAGTACGAGCGGATCTCGGCCTCGGCCCCGAAGGCAAAGGCGAGCACGGCGGCCGCGCGGAAGAAGTCGCCGAGTCGGAGCTTGTCCCAGCTGAGGTAGGGAAAGAGCGCAGAGTCGAGGCTCGCCACGGCGATGAAAGCGCAACCGAGGCTCATCCACCCGAGGAGCGCGTCCCCGGCGCAGGCGGTCTGCCGCGCGAACCGGGCAGCAGCCAGGGTGTAGAGAACGAAGCACCCCAGCTCGACCGCGGCGATCCCCGGCGAGGACAGCGGTCGAGGCAGACCGGGAGTGGCGACGCCGAGACCGGACGCACCGGGATCGTCACGGAAGAACAGCAGCAAGACGATCGCTGCGACGCCGAGCAGCGAGACGACTCTCATCCCGCGCGAGACACGGTCCTCGCTGGAGCGATGCACCGGCAGGGAAGCGGGGGCCGGCGACGGCGGCCCCGTGGCGACCTCGCCGCTCGCCCACCACAGCAGCAGCGCCGACGACATCGAAGCGGCCAGGAGCATCCCCATCGCCAGGTCCGTCAGGCCGCGGCGACCGACGAGAAGGGGGATCCCGATGAAGATCGGCGTCGAGAGGGCGTCGGTGAACAGCGCGACGGAGATCGCCAGGTCGGTCAGCCGCTTGCGGCGCCGGTAGCGACCGAGGACGAGGAAGGCGACGAGCGATCCGATGATCGAGATCGACGTCTCGAGCACCGCCCGCAGCGCCGGCGCCGGATACCCCGGCGCCATCGTCGGGTGCACGACCACGGCGAGGGTGACGCTGAACCCGGCGAGTCCGACCAACAGGCACCGCAGCCACCAGCGACTCACCTCTAGTTCCTACGGACCAGGAGGTGCCCCTCTTGACCACGAGGTGAAGATCGACTGGCTGCGGCTCGGTGCACAGCCGGCGGCGACCTGGCCGGATCGTGAGCGGGATCCCGTCGCCGGACCTATCATGTTCACTCTTCAGGCTAGATGTCTACTATCTGGACACCGACAGCCCCCACGGTGACGGAGGCAACGTGAGCGAGCAGAAGATCATCGTCACCGAGGTGTCGCTGCGCGACGGCCTGCAGGAGCTTTCCGGCTTCGTCCCGACAGCGGACAAAGCCGAGTGCGTGCGTCGCTTCGCCGCCGCCGGCCTGAGCGAGATCGAGGTGACCTCGTTCGTGCGCCCCGACCGCGTCCCCCAGCTGGCCGACGCCGAGCAGCTCTCGGCGCTCGTCGACCCGGCAGCCCACCCCGGTTACTCGGCCCTCGTCCTCAACCACAGGGGCCTCGAGCGCGCCCTTGCCGCCGGTTACCGCTCGGTGGCGCTCGCCGTCTCGGCCTCCGAGCCGCACAGCCTGGAGAACCTCGGCCGGCCGATCCCCGAGGCGCTCGAGGCGGCGCGGGCGATGATCGCAGCAGCACAGCGCGCCGGAGCGCGCGTCCGCGCCGGCATCTCGATGGCCTTCGGTTGCCCGGTCGAGGGCGACATCCCGATCGAGCGGGTGCGCTCGCTCGTGCGCGCCCTGGCTGACGGCGGAGCAGACGAGATCTCGCTCGCCGACACCGTCGGCCTTGCCACCCCGGGGGGCATCACGGAGCGGGTGAGCGCAGCTAGCACCGCCGCCGGTGCCGCGCCGGCGCTTCACCTGCACGACCGGCCCGGTGGCATCCTCGACAACGTCGCAGCCGCCCTCGAGGCGGGCGTGACCCACTTCGACTGCTCGCTCACCGGCATCGGCGGTTGCCCCTTCTCCCCCGTCGCTGTCGGCAACCTCGCCACCGAGACCCTCGTCGGGAGGCTCGGCCTCGAGCGGACCGGTCTCGACCCGGAGGCGATCGCCGGGGCAGCCTCGTTCCTCGCCGACGTCGTCGCCCGCGCCGAGCCGCTCACGGCGGCCCGGACGTGAGCGAGCCCGGCGCTGCGGGCCCGCTCGCCGGCGTGCGGGTGCTCGAGCTCGGATCGCTCATCGCCGGGCCGTTCGCCGCCCGAGTTCTCGCCGACCTCGGGGCGACGGTGCTGAAGGTCGAGCCGCCGGGCGGCGATCCGCTACGGACCTGGGGACCGGAGGCTCCCACGGGTTCGAGCTGGTGGTCCTATTCCCAGAACCGCGGCAAGAAGCTCGCCTGCGTCAACCTCCGCGACCCAAGAGGACAAGATCTCGTCCAGCGCCTGCTCAAAGTCGTCGACGTCGTCGTCGACAACCTCCGTCCCGACCTTCGCCGGCAGTGGGGCCTCGACCCCGAGAGCGTCGCCGAGCGCTTCCCCTCTCTTGTCTACGTCGCCATCTCGGGCTTCGGGCTGACCGGTCCGAAGGCGGATCTGCCGGGCTTCGGCAGCGTCGCCGAATCGCTCGGAGGCCTGCGCTTCGTGACCGGCGACCCCGACCGGGCACCGGTGCGGGTCGGCGTCAGCATCGGCGACACGCTGGCCTCGCTCTACTCTGTCATCGGCGCGCTGGCGAGCCTGCTCGCCCGCGACCGCGACCCCGAGCGCCGCGGCGAGATCGTCGACGTCGCCCTCACCGAAGCGGTCTTCTCGGTGATGGAGTCCACCCTGCCTGACTACGTGCACGCCGGTGTGCTACGCGCCCGCACCGGCAACCGCCTCGCCAAGGCCGCCCCCTCCAACATCTATCGCACCGCCGACGGCCACTACGTCACGATCGGCGCCAACTCAGACAGCCTGTTCGCAGCCCTCATGGGCGTCATCGGGCGGCGGGACCTCGCTGCGGATCCGCGCCTCGCCCACAACCGCGGCCGGGTCGAGCAACAGGGCATGCTCGACGAGGTGATCGGTGCCTGGGCGGCGACGATCGAGCGCGACGAGCTCCTCGGGCTGCTCGTCGCCCATCACATCCCGAGCGGACCGGTCCAGAGCATCGCCGACGTCCTCACCGACGAGCAGTTCGTCTCCCGTGAGATGTTCGTCGCCGCCACCGACCCCGCCGCGCCCGAGCTCGGCCCCGTCATCACCGCGCGGGCGGTTCCCCGGCTCGTCCGCCGCTGGCAGCATCCCGGCGATACCGGCGGGGCGGTCGGGCGCGACAGCGCCCTGCTCGCGAGCTGGCTCGGACTGCCGGCCAAGGAGTACCGGCGGCTCGTGGCCGACGGCATCGTGATCGAGGCGCCGGGGTCCGCGCACGGCGAGGCTCGTGACTGAGGCTGCGCCGGCGACGAGCGCCGAGGCGCCGACAGGCGTCGGCGTCGTCAACAAGTGCGTCGACCTGCTCTGGGCGGTGCGCGGCGGGGCGACGAGCGTCGCCGAGGCGGCAGCGATCACCGAGGTCAGCCGCCCCACCGCCCATCGCCTCGTCGCCGCGCTCGTCGGCCACGGCCTGCTGGCGCGCCGGAGCGACGGCACTCTCTCCGTCGGCCCGGCGCTGCGGGCGCTCGCCGCCGGGAGCGCCGTCGAGACCCTCGTCGCCTGCGCCGAGCCGGTGCTGCGCGACCTGTGCGCCGCCACCGGCGAGAGCGCCCAGCTGTTCAGAAGGTGCGGGCCCGTCCGAATCTGCATCGCCTCGGCGGAGCCTGCGGCCGGTCTCAAAGACGCCGTCCCGGTGGGCACGACTCTCCCGCTCAGCGCCGGCTCGGCAGCCAAGGTCCTCCTCGCCTGGCCGGGGGCGGAGCCCATCGCCGCCGCGCACCCTGGTGCCGGCGGCGCCACGACCGCCCCCTTCGACGAGAAGACCCTCGCCGCGGTGCGCTCGGCGGGTCACGCGGTGAGCGTCGCGGAGCGCGAGCCCGGCCTCTGCTCGGCATCGGCCCCGGTGTGGGCCGGACGCCAGCTGCTCGCCGCCCTGTGCGTCGCCGGGCCGAGCGAGCGCCTCCTCCCCGCCCTCCGGGGACCGGTGACGAGCCTCGTCGTGGCGGCCGCCGCCGAGCTCTCGGTCCGGCTGTCGGTCCTCACCGGCAGCTCGTAGCCCCCGGTGGCGGCGGCGGCGGGCTCACGTCGCCGGCGCCACCGCCCGCAGCTGCTTCCGCACCGTCAGCCGCCCGCCGCCCCCGAGATAGGTGCCGGACGTGGGCGCGACATCGCCATAGTCCCGGCCGACGGCAACGGTGAGGTAGCGCCCGTCGGTTCGGCGGTCGTGGGTCGGGTCGAACGCCGTCGCTCTCGCCCCCCCCTCGCGCTCATCGGAGGTGAGCACCTCGACCCAGGCGTGAGACCCGCCCTCGCCGAGGAGGTGGCCCGAGACGTAGCGCGCCGCCACGCCGGCGGCGCGGCACAGGGCGAGCATGACATGGGCGAAGTCCTGGCAGACCCCCTTGCCGAGGGCATGGGCTGCCGCGGCGGTCGTCTCGACGTCGGTGACACCCTGCTCGTAGGCAAGGCTGCGGTGGACGAGGGCACAGGCGGCCTCGGCGACGTCGAGCGGGCGCCGCGTGGCACCCCGCAACCGGGCGGCGGCCCGGGCGAGCGCGGCATCGGGCTCGGTGAGCGGGGTCGGCTCGTGCCAGCGCCGATCCACTGCTGACCGAGCCTGCTCGTCACGTGTCGCTCCACGGTCGCCGCGCACGGTCGCCGAGACGGCGAAGCAGATCTGCTCGCGAACAGCTGCTGCCCCGACGTCGACGACGCAGTTGCCGAAGCGGTCCCTCTGCACACGCACGGCGGCGTCGGCTCCCGACACGCCGAGCGACCATTCGGTACGCAGCTGCGAGCCATGACGCGCCCGTGGCACGACCACCAGCCGGTTGTCGAGTGCCACTATCGGCGCCTCGTAGTCGTAGACGAGGGTCTGCTCGAGACAGAGCAGCGCCGGCCCGGGGGCGCCCGGCCCCACGCCGTCCACCCTCACGGCTTCGACCGTCACGGCCTCAAGCCTCACCCAGCTCGTCCGCCCACACGCTCATCGTCTTCAGCACGGCCGCGCCCCAGGTCGTCACCATCGCCGCGTCGAGAGCGTCGCGACCACGCGCCACCACGACACGACCGACCCGCGGCTCGTTGTTCCGCGGGTCGAAGGTCCACCAGCGCCCGTCGAGCCAGGCCTCGAACCACGAGCAGAAGTCCATCGGGAGATCCGGCAGATCGACCCCGACGTCGGCAAGGTAGCCGCCGACGTAGCGCGCCGGCACGTTGAGCGCGCGACAGAGGGTCACGCCGAGGTGGGTGAGGTCCCGGCAGACGCCCTGCCGGCTCACCCAGACGTCGAGCGCCGTCGTCTCGGTGGTGCTCGATCCCTGCACGTAGGCGATGTGCTCGTGGACCCAGTCGCTCACGGCGGCGACCCGCGCCCAGCCGGGGCTGCGGTCCCCGAATTGGTCCCAGGCTGACTCGCGCAGCAGCTCCGGCCAGCAGTAGCGGCTCGGCAGCAGGTAGAGGAAGGCTTCGTCGGGGAGGTCCTCCACAGCAGTCGAGCTCGCCGACGGGTCCGTCGCGTCCGGCCTGTCGTCGACCTCGACGATGGCGTCGTAGCGCAGCTGCGACGGCCCGGCGGGCAGCAGGACCCGATCGCAGACGTTCCCGTAGGCGTCGAGGTAGTGGTGGGACCGGGCTGGCGCCGACCACTCCTCGTCGAGGATCCTGCCGGGACCGTCGGGCCGCGCCCTCACCTGCCACACCGAGTGGGTGAGCTCCGGCGCGTCGTAGTCGAAGCTGCAGCCCACCCGCACGAGCATGGCTTCAGGTTGGCGAGATCGTGGCTCCAGCGCAAGGGCCTGTCCGTGACCATCGTATGAACGACGGGAGCCCATGAGCGACGAGAGGCACTCCCGGTGCGGCCGGCGCCACCGCAGCGGGAGCCTCTGCGCTACCCGCGCCCGTAGGGCTCACGCAGCCCGGCTTGCTCCAAGAGAGGCAGGACGTCGCGCCCGAAGCGCTCCAAGCCCTCCTCCCAGACCGGGAACAGGAGCAGGCAGCCGGCACAGCCGGCGTCGGCAAGCTCACCGAGCCGTCCGACGATCTGCTCGGGCGTGCCGACGAGGCCGACGCCTCCCCACCCCGCCATGAAGCGCTCCCGGGCGCGCTCGAACGCCTCGCTGCCGAGGACGTCGCTCTCGAGACCGAGGTAGTGCATGAGCCGGTCTGCAGCCTCGAAGTCTCCGAGCTCGTGAACGAAGTGGTTGAAATAGGCCAGCGCCTCGGCTTCGGTGTCGCGACAGACCACGTAGGCCTGCGTCCAGACCTGGACCTCGCGGCCGTAAGAGGCGGCGAGCTGACAGACCTTGTCCACCTGCCGCTTGGCCGAGCCCAGGTCCTCGTCGTCCTGGACGTGGATGAACAGCAGGTCCGCGTAGCGTGCAGCGAAGTCCATGCCACGCCCTGATCCGCCGGCGTTCATGATCGGAGGCCTTGGCCGCTGCAGGGGCTTGGGCTCGGAGAAGCCGCCGTTCACGGTGAAGAACTCCCCGGAGAAGTCGAACTCGGCCTTCTCGGTCCAGAGCTTGAGGAGGATCTCGGTCCACTCCTCAGCGAGGTCGTAGCGCCGGTCGTGCTCGAGCAGCTCCCGGCCGAACATCTCGAGCTCCGGCCGGAACCACCCGCCCACGACGTTGAGGCCGGAGCGGCCGCCCGAGATGTGGTCGATGGTGACCAGCTGCTTGGCGGCCACGATCGGGTGGATCGTCGGCACGTGACAGGTCGAGAAGACGTAGGCCTGCTCGGTCACCGCTGCCAGGCCGGCAGCCCAGCAGAAGGTGTCGAAGGACGGGCCGGCGTAGTTCGTCGTGCCCCCGTAGCCCTTCCACCGGGCCACCGGCACGAACAGCTCGAGTCCCATCGCATCTGCGGTCTCGGCGATCGAGCGCACCCGGGCCCACTCGGTCCGAAGGACGCCGGGGAGCGAGGTGATGGC
Source organism: Acidimicrobiaceae bacterium (assembly GCA_027306715.1). Taxonomy (GTDB): domain Bacteria; phylum Actinomycetota; class Acidimicrobiia; order Acidimicrobiales; family Bog-793; genus DAHUZG01. The sequence continues at coordinate 4 of DAHUZG010000322.1, read as the reverse complement.
CCCG